>JAJFVI010000164.1 GCA_021371895.1 Eubacteriales bacterium
ACCATTAATACGAAGGAGGAAAAACCATGACTCACCTCAAAAGAACGGTTTCTCTGTTGCTAACGCTGACCATTATCGTTGGTCTTGCACTCGGTTTCGTATCCACCGCTTCTGCGGCGGGCGAAAACGGCACGTACACCATGTTCATGCGTTCCACCTACATCGATTGGATCAAGGAATTGAAATGGTACGACGCAGCCGAACAGCGTACCGGCATCACGGTGGACTATGTCTACGGGCCGGAAGAATTCTCCGATTGCTACGCCGAAGTCGATCAGCGCATCATCAGCAACACCTTACCCGACGCGGTGATGACAAAGCTGTCCCAGACCAATGTATACGGCCCGCAGGGCGTGTTTGTGGATCTGGCGCCCTACATCGCCAAGTACGCCCCGAACATCCAGGCTTATCTGGAGGCTAACCCGACGTACGCATCCCTCGTTACCAGCGCGGACGGCGCAATCTATGCCCTTGCTAAGGAAACTCCGATCTTTGCAGATTTCATCGGCTACCGTGCCGACCACTTTACCAAGGCCGGCGTTGACGCCAGCAGCATCGTAACGGTGGACGATTTCACCAACGCGCTGCGTGCCCTCAAGGCTTACTACGGCGCGGAAAACAAGAACTATTACCCGTTATGCGGCCGTGACGCGGCTGTGCGCTTTGCCGCCTGGTTCGGCGCTGCCAGCAACATCTCCGCTACCCAATCCAACGGCATCTATGTCAGCGGTCACTACAAGGATGGCTCCATCGACATTATGAGCGACGGCGCCTATACCATGGCACAGACCATGAAAACATGGTACGATGAAGGCCTCATCAACCCCGATTGGGTCGCAGGCACCATGGGCGAAGCCGATTGGGAGTCCGCCATGCTCAACGGCAACGGCAGCGTGTTCTACGATTACTACAACCGTGCTCAGTGGTTTATGAACAACGGCGGCCCGGACAACGACCCCGATTACCAGATGGGCGTACTCAACTTCCTCAAGGGTTCCGATGGCCAAACGATGCCTGTTACCACGTCGCTGAAATATAACGACGAGACCTGCACGGCCGTCAGCGCCAACTGCTCCGAAGATACCATTAAGACCATCTTGACCTTTATCGATTACTTCTACAGCGAAGAAGGCCAGATCCTCGCCAACTACGGCGTTGAAGGCGAAAGCTTTGCGGTGGCTGCCGATGGCAGCAAGCAGTTTATCGTGGATTACAGCACCGAGGAAAGCACCCCCGCCGGCGAAAAGCGCTGGAGCTTCCTCTCCGACAGGCTCACAGTTTGCAAGCCCGTCATCAACGCGGCGTTCTTCCAATGGAATGCGCCCCTGATCGCCGAGGCTGCCGGCCGCCTGCTGGTGCCCGAAAACCTGATGACCTCCTACGTCCTCAAATTTACCGAAGATCAATCCAAGGAGCTGAGCAATCTGGTCGCCTCCGTGTATGACGCGGAAATGGCCGGCGTCGTCAGCTTCGTGTCCGGCGATCGCGAACTGAACGAAACCGAATGGGCTGCCTTCCAGGACGAGATGAACAACCTGGGGCTGTCCCGCATCGAAGAGATTCAGCTGGCCGCTTACCAAGCCACCTACGGCGGCTGAGCCGCTGCGCCGGTTATCGCTCGCGCCCGCTTGCGCGGCGCGGGCGGTAACCCCCTTCGGTTCTCTTTCTCCCAATCAGCGTCCGGCACCGTGTAAGGCGGCGCCGGACGCCGCGCAAGCCAAAGGAGGATTTCCATGCAAATCACCAGGCACCCCACCGCAGTGGCACCGGTGCGTCAGCCCGCCACGGTTCGGCAGCGAATGCGCAAAGATATGCGTAAGAATTACCGTCTTTACCTGCTTCTGATCCCAGGCTTCCTGGTCCTGCTGCTTTTTAAGATCGGCCCCGTCGGGGCGATGTGGATCAGCTTTCAGGACTTTAGCGCCGCCAAGGGAATTTTCCACAGCGATTGGGTCGGCTTTGCGAATTTTGCCCGTATTTTCCGTGACCCCTATATTTTGGTGATTGTACGAAACACCATCATCCTCGCGGTGTTGTCCATTGCAATCGCCTTTCCCATTCCCATCCTGTTCTCGCTTTTCCTCAACGAAGTGCGCAGCAAGCGCGTCCGCGGCATGGTGCAATCTTTCAGCTTCCTGCCCTACTTTATCTCCGCGGCTGTTATGGTGAGCATTCTGTACACACTGCTTTCCCGTAGCTCTGGCCTGGTGAACAACCTGATTACCGCATCCGGAGGCAAAGCCATCAATTTTATGGCCAAGCCGGAATGGTTCCGGCCGTTGTATATTCTTTTGGAGGTATGGCAGACCTTCGGTTATTCGGCCATCATCTACATCGCCGCAATCACCGCCATCGACCCCACGCTGTACGAAGCGGCGGAAGTGGACGGCGCCGACCGCTGGAAAAAGATGTGGCACATTACCCTTCCCGGCATCTCCACCACGGTGATCGTGATGCTCATCATCAGCGTTGGGAATATTTTTACCGTCAATCTGGATCGTATCCTCCTGATGTACAACCAAAGCGTGTACTCCACCGCGGACGTGATACAAACCTACGTTTACCGTATCGTGTTCCAGTCCACCGGCTTTCCCGATTATAGCTACGCCACGGCCGTCAACATGCTCAAATCCGTAATCGCTTTCCTGCTGGTTACGGGTGTGAACAGGCTTGCGGCAAAAATCGTGGATGCGCGGCTGTTTTAAGGGAGGAGCGACAATGAAAAAACGCAAAATCGACCTTTTCGGAGCCGTCAACGACACATGGCTGGTGCTGATCGCGCTGTTGTGCGTCTATCCGTTTTTATACGTTTTCTTCGTATCCGCCACCGACGGCTCCTATCTGGCGCTGGGGCAAATGAGCTTCTGGCCGCTTGGCTTTAACCTGAAAGCGTTTGGCTACATCATATCTACCCCGCGCTTTAACGTTGGGCGCGGACTGATCAACTCCTTTACGTATACAATTTTGGGTACGCTGGTGGGGATTGCGATTACCTACACAACCGCTTTCGTGCTTTCCCGCAAGCGGTTTGTGCATCGTTATTGGATTATGACGTTGTTCATTATCACCTGGGTGTTTGACGCGGGCATCATCCCCCAGTACATCATCTATAACATGTTCGGCTTTGTGGATAACATGTGGGTGATGATTATCCCCGGAGCTATCAGCACGCAGTTTTTGATTATTGCCAAATCGTTTCTGGAGGGCATCCCGGACGAGTTGGAGGAAGCCGCTTTTGTGGACGGCGCCAACGACTTTACCATCCTGTTCAAAGTTTTCCTGCCCCTATCCTCTACGATTCTGGCAACGCTGGCGGTATTTTACGCAGTCGGCATCTGGAACCAATACCTGATTCCCCAGATCTATTTTAAAAGCGCGGATCTGAAAACCATCCAGCAGGTATTAAAGGATGTCGTGATTACGGATTCGTCCTCCGGGACGACGTTTCGCAACGTGACGATCGGCGGTGTGGTGCTCAATCAGTATAACCTCAAAGCGGCTGCTATTTTCATTTCCATATTGCCGATCGTCTGCGTGTACCCGATGGTGCAGAAGTATTTCCGCAAGGGTATTCTGATCGGCTCCATCAAAGGCTGAAACATAAAGGAGATATGTACATGCGCGACCTAGTTGAGTTGCCCGCGCTGGGCAAGGACGGACGGCTGTACCACGATAACTGCGTCGATGCCGTGGAGGCGTTGATACCCAACCCGTTCGCCAGCTGCCACGCGGCGGATTTGCTTGAGTTGCCAAACGGCGATCTGCTGTGCTGCTGGTTTGCGGGCAGCGACGAGGGCAACGCGGATATCAGCATCGTCCTTTCTCGTCTAAACGCCGTGGAAAGCCAATGGACGGTTCCCAAAATCGTCTCCGACGATCCCACACGCTCGGAGCAGAACCCCAGCCTCTTTTTAGCGCCGGGCGGGGAAATATGGCTGATGTACACGGCGCAAACAGCGCGCACGCCGGAAACCCCGGAAAATTTTAATTTACAATACACCGCTGAAATACGCTGTAAAAAATCTACAGACAATGGCTACACCTGGGGGCCGACCACCGCGATGTTCACACGTGAGGGCTCGTTCTGCCGCCAGAAAATACAGGTGCTGTCCAGCGGTCGCTGGATTTTCGGCAACTGGATCTGTTTTCCTGATAACACCCGCAACGGCAGTGACGTGACTGTATTCCAACTGAGCGACGATCAGGGCAAAATCTGGCGCACCGTTGAAATGCCCCAAAGCGGAGGCCGCGTGCATGCCAATGTCGTGGAGGTTGCGCCAGGCAAACTGATGTGCCTGCTTCGCAGCCGCTTCGCTGACGCGATATATCGTTCGGAGTCGGCGGACAACGGCGAAACGTGGTCGATTCCTGTGCGTACACCACTGCGCAACAACAACAGCAGCATCTCCGCCATCCCCCTTACAAACGGGGGCGTCGGGTTGATTTATAACGATGTGAGTTTCAACTGCGATGTGAGCCGTACCGTATGGCCCAAACAACGCTGCCCCGTCACCATAGCTATCAGCCGCGACGGTGGCCTCACCTGGCCGTGGCGGCGCGTGGTGGAGCCCGGCGAAGGGTTCGTAGGCCCGTGGAACGACGTCAACAACCGTCGCTACGAATACCCCGTAATGCTGCAGAGCGCGGATGGAAACATCCACTGCGCATACAGCTGGGGCACGCGCAGGCAGATCAAGTATGTAACTGTGAATGAAAGCTGGATAACAGGGCAGGAACTGTGCAAAGGTGCCGAGGGAGACGAAAGCATGCCTTGCGACCGCTGAACAGCGCAGGCGCCAAACGTGCCGGTTGCATTGATCAATCCATGGCTTGGAGGGCCGACGCTGCTACATATAATGCGTGACAAGGGTAGAATCTCATGGTGCAAGTGAACGCCGCCCCCTGTTCCGCTTTGGATGACGCAAGCGAAAGGGTGTTGTTTTCTTCTCAAACAGATATTCGTGAGGCGATGCGTTATCTTGCCAAGCATACTAGCGATCTGCTTGGGCAGATGCCCTTTGTAAAGATGCTTGATTTAGCCAACGCTATCACCCTAAGATCGCAGCAAGATAAGAATAAACCGCCACTGCATCCATGGAACGGGAAAAACAGAAGGAGAATGAGCCATGCCAAACGCGTTTGAAAAACTGCCCGCAGCGAAAGCATGGAAACCGCCGGTACTCCCTGAAAGCATTCCGCAGGGGGATATGCCGGGGGATTGCATCCATATAGGGCAGGAGCATATCGATAAAGCAAACGTCATTTTCCCTGAGTTGCTAAAAACTTTTCCGCAGTTGATGGGTATGAATCCCCACCACCGTGTGGTGCTCGCAGTTTGTGGCGGTTCCGGCGTAGGCAAGTCGGAAACCGCTTCACTTCTTTCCTGTTATTTACGTTGTTTGGGGTTGGGCAGTTATACGCTATCAGGGGATAATTACCCCCGCAGGACACCTCAGTTTAATGATGCGGAGCGTTTGCGTATTTTTCGGCAGGGCGGGTTGAATGGGTTGGTGACAAGCGGACAGTACACAGCGGAGTGTTGCGATGCGCTGCGACTTTTACAGGTGGAGGAGCGGGACGCGGATACCACGCAAGCGTTCCAGCAACCGTGGGTGGCCATCTACCAACGGGAAGGGAAAAAAGCGCTGGCGGGTTATCTGGGCACTAACCAGGAGATTGAGTTTGAAAAATTAACCGCAATCATTACCCAGTTTAAAAATGGTGCGGACGCAATCTACCTGAAACGTATGGGCAGGCTGGAAACCGAGCTTTGGTATGAGGCTGTGGATTTTAGCGCAGTAAACGTGTTGGTGCTCGAATGGACACATGGCAACAGCGATCATTTTTCAGGTGTGGATTACGTAATATTGCTCAATAGCACGCCAAGCGAAACATTGGCATATCGCAAGGCGCGCCATAGAGACGGTGGCGCGGACAGCCCCTTTACGACCATGGTGCTGGGGCTGGAGCAAAAGATATTAGAAATGCAGGCGAGTAAGGCCAATCTGATCCTTTCAAAATCCGGTGAGGTACTGAGCTACCGTGACTATCGGCGTTACATGGCGGAGGAATGAAGGATGCAATCAATACAACCACGTCCTTACTCCGATGGACCCATCCTCAATGCGTATCCCGATAGTCTGGGCGGTACAATGGGCGATATGGTTAGCTTTTTACAGAGGGATGCCTTGCGCGATGTGTTCTCCTCAGCGTATGTGTTGCCCAGCCTGTTCAATACCGATCTGGATCGCGGATTTTCGGTGATTGATTATAGGCTCAATGAGCTCTACGCCAGCCAAACGGATTTGGATGCATTACGTGCTTTGGGTATCGATCTGAAACTGGATTTTATTCTCAATCATGCGTCTGTGCTTTGCCCCCAGTTTCAGGATATCCTGCAAAACGGCGATGCTTCGCCCTATCGGGATTTTTTTATCGACTGGAACCGCTTTTGGCAAGGGCATGGGGTGATGACAGAAGATGGCTACATACAGCCGGACGAGAACCTGATACGGGATATGTTCTTTCGTAAACCCGGACTGCCGATTTTGATGGTGCGTTTTCCCGATGGCAGCCGTGTGCCTTATTGGAACACCTTCTATCAGGAAGTAAGTTACCCGCGCGTGGATGCGCAGGTTTTGATGCGGGCGGCAAACTTGCAGTACGGTGCAGCGCTACAGCTGGCAGCGATCATCAATACTGCCTTGGATGCGGGGCAAAATCCGGCGCAGATCAACTACGACCGTTGGGAACGGGTTCGCCCAGCAGTGATCGAACTGCTGGAATCCGGACGGAAATATCTAGGTCAGATGGATTTAAACATACAATCCCCCAAGGTGTGGGCGTTTTATGAGCAAACGCTTGGATTGTTGGCCAGTTACGGCGCAAGCATCGTACGTTTGGATGCTTTTGCTTACGCGCCTAAAGCACCGGGGAAACATAATTTTTTAAACGAGCCGGATACGTGGAAGGTATTGGAGCAAGTGCGCACAATCGCCGACCGCTTCGGGTTGACGCTTCTGCCGGAAATCCATGCCAGTTATGGTGAAAAAAAGTATGCGTTGCTTTCTACGCAAGGCTATCTTTGCTACGACTTTTTCCTGCCGGGGCTTATTATCGATGCCCTGGAACATGGTAATGGCGACTGGCTGGCAGTATGGGCACGGGAGCAGAAACAGGAAGGTATCCGCACAGTAACCATGTTGGGCTGCCATGACGGCATTCCATTGTTGGATTTGAAAGGTTTGCTGCCGGATGCGCAGATTGGGAAACTGATTGATACAGTCGTAAGCCGCGGAGGGTTGGTTAAGGATTTGCACGGACAAAAGAATGTGTATTATCAGGTGAACGCCACCTACTTCAGCGCCTTGGGCGAAGATGAGCGAAAGCTGTTGTTGGCACGTGCGCTGCAACTGTTTATGCCGGGTAAACCACAGGTGTGGTATCTGGATTTGTTTGCGGGATGTAATGATTATGCGGCGGTTGAGCGAGGCGGCTCCGGCGGGCATAAGGAGATTAACCGCACGAACCTCACAACGGAGCAGATGGCAGAAGCTATGCAGCGCCATGTGGTGCAGGGGCAGCTTTCGTTGCTGCGGTTCCGAAATACTTGCCCTGCCTTCGGGATTGACGCGGAGCTGACAGTAGAACAGCCCTCTGAAACAACTTTGCGCTTTGCCTGGCAAAACCATGGGTTCTCAGCAAAACTGGATGCCGACCTGAGCACTCTCGCATTCGCGGTAGTAGGGCAGTCCATTGGTGGCGCGATGATCTATCAATACCTGCAATCTTAATAACTAGTGCTTATACTGGATGGCTTATTAAGTTAAAATAGTAGGCTTATACCCTTGCGTTTCCACTGTTTTGATAAGCGATCGGGTCACCGGTATTTTGCCTGTATCGAAACGATGGCAAGTTGAAAACTGGGCGATACAACCTATGTTTTAATCGGTTGATTCTCTACATTTCCAATGGCCGCTATCATTTGTACAGCGATCAATGTAGTGGGGTAACGAGCACGCTTTGCCAAAGAAAGAGGCTCGGTTGATTTGTAGCAGGAATCGATGAGGGAAGAAAGAAACTAATACGAAATGATATGCCCCCTATGCGGCGGTTGTTTTGGCGGGTATCAGCTTTCGCCACAGGGCAGGCAGCGCGCCCAGTGATCGCGGCCTGGAGCAAAATGGAATGGAGACAATCAGTACGATGGGAACAACGAACGTGTTTGAAATTCGTGGGGTTATTGAGGGATACTACGGTAAACCGTGGACGTTCCGGCAGCGCTGTGATCTGCTGGATTTTTTACAGGCACATGGCATGAACAGCTATTTTTACGCGGCCAAGTATGACGCTTATCACCGGGAGCGGTGGGCGGAACTGTACCAGCCGGAGGATTGCCGCGAGCTGGGCCGATTGGCGGAGCATGCCCTTTTGCAGCGGATCGATTTCTGGTATTGCATCGCACCCGGCCTTACGCTTTGCTATTCCGACCCAGGCGATATGGATCGCCATATGGCCAAAACAGAGCAGGTCTATCGTTTGGGTGTTCGCCACGTTGGCCTGTTTTTAGATGATATCCCGCCGCAATTGCAGCATACGCGGGATACGCAACGCTATGCCTCGCTTGCGGAGGCGCATATCGATTTTATCGCGCGTTATGCCGCGTTATTGAAGGAAAAGCTTCCCGAGCCGGTGCAGCTTTGCGTATGCCCCTGGCAGTATTGCGGCACAGGCGAGGAGGCTTACATTACAGCGTTGGGCCGAAGCCTGCCCCCGGAAATAAAGCTTTTATGGACGGGGCCACAGGTTTGTTCCAAAACGCTGGAAACGGAGCAGACCGAACGCTTCTTAAAGGCCACGGGTCACCGACCGCTGTATTGGGATAATTACCCTGTTAATGATGCCGGGATGTATCGTGAAATGCATCTGGGTCCACTGCTTGGCCGGGATGCGACGCTTGGCGGCTATAGCGACGGGTACTTGTCCAACGGGATGGAGTACTACGAGTGCACCAAGATCGTTTTATATACCGTGGCCGACTATCTGTGCGACCCTGCCCATTACAACCCGGAGGTGTCGCTGCGGGCGGCGCTGGAAAGCGAGCTGAAGGATGCGGGGGCGTCCTTGCTGCTGCTGGTCGACAATACGCGGCATTCCTGCCTGCAGGAAGCTAATTCCCGTATCCTGCACAGCGTGCTGTTTGAAATGCGCAAAGCGCTCGTCAAAGGCTGCAGGGAAGAAGCGGCCGATCTTCTGGCTGCGTACGTTCTGCGGTTGGATACATTGGAAGGCGATATCGCCCTGGGCAGGATACCCGAAAAGCTCCTTGGCGAACTGGAACCCTGGCTGCGCAGACACCGCGGGATGCACAGGGTGCTGCACCTGACCGTCCAGTACCTTCGAAATCCCTCGCCCTCCCTGTCGCGCTGGATAAGGGACGAGTTGGACGCGATGAAGGCAATGACCGTGGACTACGGAGACTGCGATATGGAGCTCGCCGTAGGGGAAATTCTGCGTAACGTTGCCTTTGCGCATGTTTAGTCAGGGTGTAGTTCCGGCGGATTTCGCACCATACTCCGGGAGGGTTACAGAAACAATCAATAGATTGCCAGCAGCGGGCTCTGCGAAAAGGCACGCCGCCGGTTTTGCATGGAATCATTTGCAGGGCATCGCGGGATAGCGGCATGGCTGAGAATCCGGGAAGGCAATTCGTGAACCTGTTGCTTTTAAGGAACAGCCAGGGAAGCACCGTATTGGACCGTCCCCTTACGCTGGCCGTCGCTGCGATTCCTCCCCGGATGACGGGTATTATGTGTTGCTTTAAGCGATGCCCAAACGAAGTAAGATTTTTAATGCTTGACTATTGGATGGAGAGGACATATAATAGCATCAGACATCAGACGTCTGATATCATAAGTCGGATATGGATGCAATGCAACAGGTTTCGAACAAGAAGGGGTTGTATATGGCTAAAAACAGAGTTTCCATATTGGATGAAGCGGTGCAGAACATCGAGGATTACATTCTTTCCGGAGAAGTGAAAATCGGCGACAAAATGCTGACGGAGATGGAACTGGGAGAACGCCTCAACATCGGCCGATCCACCGTGCGTGAAGCGCTCAAAATGATTCAGACGATGGGCTATCTGGAAACACGGCCGGGCAAGGGTAATTTCATCGTCAACACCACGAAACGCTCCATTCGGGAACACGCGGTGGACTGGTTTGTGCAGAACGAATGCGAAATTCACGAGCTGCTGGAATTTCGAAAATTTCTTGAGCCTTATGTGACCCGTCTGGCAACGCAGCGCATGACGGACGAGGAAGTGCGCACGCTGGGAGAAGCGATGGAAAGTTTTGAGAAAGCTTATCACGCAAATGATCTCCGTACACTGAATAAAAGCGAGAAAAAATTCCACTTTACCATCGTCAAGGGCTGCCATAACAACGTTTTCATGAGTATCTACGATAGCCTGATGACGTTTTTAAACGAGTACTTTGCCATGTCTTTTTCTATTCAGGAAACCACCGAGCAGTCCCTGCGCCCTCATCAGCGTATTTATGACGCCATCAAGGAGCGCGATCCGGAGAAAGCCAAGGACGAAATGCGGGCGCATATCGAATTGACGATCGAAAATATGGCCGCGGTCGTTAATCGTAAGAAGAAGGAAGTCGCGCATGAATGACCGCCTGGCGTTGCGCCCCAACGCGTTTCAACGCTGGCGGAAGAATATCGTTCGGTGCAAATACCTGTATCTGATGATTCTGCTGCCTCTGGCATGGCTTTTGCTTTTCAAATACGGGCCCATGTACGGTATGCAGGTCGCATTTCGCAATTTCCGCGTGCGTAAGGGCATCTGGGGTAGCGATTGGGTCGGCCTGAAATATTTCCAGCAATACCTCTCCGATCCGGGTTTTTGGAAAATCGCCAGAAACACGATCGTCCTGGGATTTTATCAGGTCGTCTTCTATTTCCCTATTCCGATCATTTTCGCCTTACTGATGAACGAAATGCGCAGCAAGGGTGCCCAACGTTTGGAACAAAACATCAGTTACCTGCCGCATTTCATCTCGGTCGTTGTGATTGCTTCTATGACGATTTCTTTTCTGGCTAAGGACGGACTGATCAATCAGATGATCGTATCCCTTGGCGGAACTGCCTACACCTACATGCAGAACCCGAATTATTTCCGTTTCATTTATATCTCAACCGATATCTGGCAGGAAATGGGCTGGAGCGCCATTATCTATACGGCGGCGCTGACCAATGTGGATACCCAGTTGTACGACGCGGCGGTCGTGGACGGCGCCGGGCGGCTGCAGCAGACCCTGCATATTACGATACCCGCCATTTTACCGACCATCGCCATCATGTTTATCATGAAAATGGGTGGCATCCTGAACCTGTCCTTTGAAAAAACGCTGCTGCTGCAAAACGCGCTGACCTATGATACTTCGGATATCATTTCCACCTATGTATATCGCAAGGGATTATCCGGCAGTCAGTTCAGCTATTCCACAGCCGTGGACATGTTCAGCACGATTATCAACCTGATCTTTCTGCTGACGACGAATATGCTTTGTCGAAAGTTTGGGGACACCAGTCTGTGGTAAGGAGAATGCAATGATCATCCAAAGCAGAAGTCACCGGATTTTTCAGATTTTCAACGGATTTTTCATGCTTCTGGTGTGTCTGGTCGTGTTATACCCGATTTATTATATGGTGATCATATCCTTAAGCGAAGGCGCGGCGGTGATGACCGGTAAAGTGAAACTTCTCCCCATCGATTTTACGTTTCGCGCCTATCGTGCCTCCGTGCAGGATGCCATGTTTGTGAACAGCTATTGGAATACCATCGTCATTACGGTTTTCGGTAGTATCGTCAGCATGTTTCTTACCGTGCTATTCGCATATCCATTATCCCGCAGGGATTTCTATGGCCGCAGGGTGATTATGGCGCTGGCAACTTTCACCATGTTTTTTACCGGAGGCATGATTCCCAATTATCTGCTGGTGATGCAGATGGGGATGAACGACACCTATTGGGCGCTGATTCTGCCGGGAGCGGTCAGTATTTATAACATGATCGTGATGCGAACCTTCTTCCAGGGAATTCCCTTTGATATTACCGAATCGGCTTATATTGATGGGGCGAATGATCTAACCATCCTCTGGCGGATCATCCTGCCGCTTTCCAAGCCTATTATCGCCACGATGGTCCTATTTTACTCCGTCGGGCTATGGAACGGCTTCTACAATGCCCTGCTGTACCTTTCTGATAAGCGGTTGTACCCGATCCAGCTTTTCGTACGCTCCGTTGTGCTAGCGGGAGAAACCCTCTCGGCGGACATGGCCAACAATATGTCCAGCGAGGGCGGTGTGGGGCTCCTGGCGGAACAATCCACTAAATACGCGACGATCATCTTGTCGATGCTGCCAATCCTGGCCATTTATCCTTTCGTAAGCCGGTACTTTAAGAACGGAATGATGGTTGGTTCAGTGAAGGGCTGACTATTCACAAACCATACAGTAAAGGAGGCACTGTTATTTCTCGACGCTTGGGGACGATCGATACGTAATGAGGAGGGAAATTCATGAAAAGGTTTACTGCGCTTTGGTTGGTTCTGACTTTGATTCTGACACTGGTCGCCATTCCCGCATTTGCTGAAGAGAGCACGGTGCTGACCGATGAAACGACGACCATCACCTACATGCGATCTGAAAACGCGCCGACCCCGATTAAGAACGGCACACCCTCATAGCGGCAAGCGCTGGAAAAAACGGGTGTTCTACTGAAAATCGTTCCTGTAACCGCTTCCGACTACAGCACAAAAATGAACGCGCTGTACGCGGCGGGGGACATGCCCGATATCTTTGGCGCGTTCAGCCTGACCAAGCGCGAAATGGTCGAGGATGGTGCGCTGCTCCCGCTGAACGACTTGATTAACGAATATGCGCCGCACATCAAGCAGTTCTTCGCCGATAACCCGGACTTGCAGCGCACAATGGTGGATGGCGAAATTTACACCCTTCCCATGATGCGTATGGACGAAAACTGGGAAAAGGGCTGCGTGCCGATGATCCGTGTGGATCTTCTGGAGAAGAACGGCATCGCAAAACCGACCACGTGGGCAGGCCTCGTGGACGTGTTGGAACAGCTGCATACGATCTATCCGGACATGGTTCCCTGGGGCGCCCGGGGCCAGAACCGCCTCATCGGCCTTGATAGCCTGAGTTGGGTCACCAGCTTCGGTGCGGACTACAACCCTTACATCGACGAGCAGGGCTTATGGCACATGGGTCGCATCGAAAGCGAATATAAGGACGTCGTGACGTTCCTGAACGACATGATCAACCGCGGTATTCTGGACAGCGAATATCTGACCACCGCGCACCAGACTTGGATTGAAGGTCTTTCCAGCGGGGAATTCATGTTCTGGTACGACAATCCCGTCTTTGCCGCACAGGTCAACCCTGCGCTGGCGACTGTCGATCCCGATGCGCGCTTTGAACCGTTGGAAATTCTGGAGAATCCTTACGGCTACATCCGCAACTACCAACAACCCACCAATTACGTGGATGAATACTACTTTAGCGCCGACACCAAAGACCCGGTGCTGCTGATCAAGTTCATGGACTGGGCTTACAGCACGGAAGGAATGTATACGTTCAACTATGGCCGTGATGGCGAAACCTATTCCATCGATGCCAGCGGCGACCCGCAGTGGCTGCCCGAAGTGCTTGCGGCATACGCCGGAAACGACAATGCCTATTACGCGGTGCAGTCAGACTTTGGCATTCTCAACAACAATTTCTCGCCTGCCTGGCTCAACCTGTGCGTAGAGGTGTTCCGCTCCGGTTCCGGAGATACCAATACGGTGGACGCAAAATATGTTTACAACTTCTACAAGGATAACACAAGTATCTACGAGAAGACCAAAGAACCGCCTTTGAGCGAAGAACAGGATGTACGGATTCGTGAAATCAAGCAGGAAATCAACGACTACAGCGCTACCGAGATCAACAAGTTCGTCATGGGCGTACGGCCGCTGGAGGAATATGATTCCTTCGTTCAGGAATTGATTGATAAAGGCGCGCAGGAGTGGGCGGATATCCTGAATGAAGCCGAACAAACCTATCAGGCACTGATCGCGCAATAACTCTTTCTCAGAACCGGGGGAGGGAGCCATCGGTTTCCCTCCCCGTTTGTTATGTTCAACCGTGCGTATGGCGCAGCTAAGGAGTGAGGGATACATGGAAACAATGGTTTATAACGGGGAAACGCTACCCGTGCTGGCAGATTTGGACGTGTTGGTCGTCGGCGGAGGGTTCCCGGGCATCTGCGCTGCGCTGGCTGCGGCACGCGCCGGGGCGAAGTGCATGTTAGTGGAACGTTATGCTGTGCTTGGGGGGCAGGCGGCTGAAATTGATACGTGGGGCATTGATGGGTTCGTCAACGCCGAGGGGAAATTGCTGATCGACGGTCTCCCCTGGGAAATACTCCACCGCGCGCTTGCTGAAGGCCAGTCCGACCCTTTATGGACGCGGCTGGATATGGCGCTGATGGAAAAGGAAGGCATCCCTGCCGCACTGCACGCGGCACAGTTGGACGAGTACGTTCCCTACTGCAATACAGGCACTTTTATGAACCCATTTAACGATCAATATGTCAACCCCAACGCATATCGCTATGTTGCGCATTCGATGCTAATGGAAGCGGATGTGCAAGTGCTTATGGAAACGCCCGTGATTGACGTTATTATGGACGATTGTCAGATCAAGGGGATCATCGTACAGGCGTTTTTCCGCCGTTTTGCCCTGCTGGCACGGCGCACTGTGGATGCGACGCAAAACGGCGCGCTGAGCGCCATGGCGGGTCACCCCTTTCAACATCCGCGCGCCTATATGGGTACGCTCACGCGCGTGGCAAACGTTGATGTTCTCAAGTTGATTGCTTTCATCCGAGCAAACGATGAGGACTGGTTTTTACGCCCCATGAAGGGCAAGAAAGCGGATCCGGATGAAATGATCCGGCTGGTGGAGGGCGGGAATCCGCTGGCAATCCACGGGTTTATGAAATCGCTGGAGTTCGCCATCGGGAAACACCCCACGTATGCTTCCCTGAAACGAAACAACGGCGATCCTCTTTTCTTCTTCTACGAACGGGATAGCATCGGTAGTTACTGGACATTCGGGGACGCTTTCGCCGACGTGGATACTTCCGATCCGTTGTTGTATTCGCAGGCAGTCGTGGCCGCACGCAAGCAGCAATGGCTGATGCATAAATTCTTCCGGGACTATATTCCAGGCTTTGAGCACGCGCACCTGATGGACGTATATAGCAATATTTCCAAGGCGTATATGCAATCCATGGAACCAAGCGGTTTAACCGAATACGACATTACCGAGGCGGAAATCCGAACCGGTCGCACGGAGCAGCCCGACGTCGTCACGATCATCCGGGGGCATCCTAATGCGGGCCAAAATCAGGATGGATGGGCCATCCCGCTTCGTGCGCTAATCCCAAAGGGGCTAGATCACCTGGTTTTAACGGGTAAACCGGCGTGCCGTATGATTCATTATATTGCCTCTTGCGCTAAAGTCGGTGAAGCCGCGGGGGTTGTCGCGGCCGTTTCAGCACTGGATGCCACACCGCTGCGCGAGACCAGCGTGGCTAAAGTTATTGAAGTGCTTAAAAGAAGGAAATGAAATCCATGAAAAAACTGTATGGTGTTACAACCGCTATGATCACACCTTTTACGCAAGCTGGCGAAGTAGATTACGAGGCGTTTGAGCGCTTAACCGATTTCTTAATCCGCCGTGGCGTGCAATGCCTGTATCCTTGCGGTACAACGGGGGAAATGTATCATCTTTCGGTGGCGGAACGGGAGCGAATCGCCGAAACCGTCATCAATCAGGCGGCTGGACGCGTAACGGTGTATATCCATGTCGGTGCGATGGACCAGCAGGAAACGATTACGCTGGCGCGCCACGCGCTGGAAAACCACGCGGATGGCGTTGGCATTGTAACGCCTTCGTTCTTTGGAGTGACCGACCGCGAACTGTTCCATTATTATTCGACGATCGCCCAAACGCTGCCTGATGATTTTCCTGTGTATCTCTATAACATTCCACAGTGCTCCGCTAATGATTTGAAGCCCGATACCGTACGGCGACTTGCGGAGGATTGTCCCAACATCGTCGGCATCAAGTATTCTCTGCCGGATCTGCTTCGCACGGACGAGTATCTGCATATCCGCAAGGATTTTCTTGTAATGCATGGAACGGATCGACTGTTTCTCCCTTTGCTGGCTATGGGGTGCAGCGGCACAGTCTCTGGCGTTTCGAACGTATATCCCGAGCTATTCGTAGCCGTTTATAAGGCTTGGCTGGCAGGCGACCTGAAAAAAGCGCGTGAAATGCAGACGTTTGCCACAGAAGCTTGCAACCTGCTGAAAAGCGGAGAGAATATGTCGTATTTCAAGCATGGGCTCATGCATCGTCACGTGGATGGCGGTTCAATGCGCGCGCCGCAGATGGGCCTCTCTGTGGAAGAAAACGCAAAGCTCATGGAGGAGCTTGCGGAAGCGGAAAGCCGTTGGCCCAAGGGACTTCTGATTGAAGACTGATTGATAAAGAGACTAAAGACTAATATTATGGAAGAAACTTATAAAAATGGCTTGAATCAAGCTATAACCTTTCTTGCGCATCGCGTTCGCAAGCCCAGTGAATTGGTGTACAGGTACGGCCATCCAAGGCGAACGCGGGGGTTAATGGATGGATCTGCCCTGTTAACATTGATGGACGATGTCGAATAAACTTACGATGTTATTTATTTGGAAAGCAAGGCAGCCCTAGGGTCATAATCGCTTTGCTGGAATCGCGATCATTTTGAATACAGACTGCGAACTTCCTGTAACGCCGTGGACGCCTCCCGATGAGTTGAATCATCCCAAGCCCGAACCAACCGTGCAGGTTTGCCTGGAAGTGGATGCGGATCGTTTTATGAAAATGCTGATGAACCGCGTATGTGATCGGCAGTA
>JAJFVI010000173.1 GCA_021371895.1 Eubacteriales bacterium
ACCTCGGCGGCGAGGTGGAGAGTGCCGAAGAGCTGACCCCCCGCGACCCCGCCTATTTTCAAAGCAAGTACAACGTAGATATCCGCATCCGACACGAAGTCACAGGCATTGATCCCGCCAAGCACAAAGTGTCGGTCAGGAATCTGGCAACGGGCGATGTGTTCACAGATGCTTACGATAAACTGGTGCTCGCCACCGGCGCACGGGCGACCGTACCCCCATTTGCCGGTGTGCAGCAGCCACACGTGTTCACCCTGCGCAACATCGGCGATATGAACCGTATCAAAGCGTTTCTGGACGGGCAAAAGCCGCACAGCGTAGCCATCATCGGAACGGGCTTTATCGGACTGGAGGTTTGCGAAAACCTCAAAGGGCTGGGCATGGCGGTAACGCTGCTGGAAAAACTCCCGCAGGTGACCCCGGGTCTGGACCCCGATATGGCGGCGCATGTACAGGCACATCTTGAGAAGAATGGCGTAGCCGTGCTCACAGGCGTATCCATTGAGGCGATCACGGAGGCTGGCGTGCGCCTTGCCGATGGAAGAACCATCAACGCAGACATGGTGCTGGTTTCCACGGGCGTCAAGCCTAACACGGAATTGGCGGCGGCTGCCGGCATCCGGCTTGGCGTGACGGGCGCTATCTGGGTGGACGCGCAAATGCGCACCAATTTGCCGGATATTTATGCCTGCGGCGATTGTATTGAACACACGCATCTGGTCACGGGCAAGCCCGTATACCGCCCGCTGGGGTCTACGGCCAATAAAACGGGCCGTATCGCAGGCGATAGCCTCACAGGCGGCGATTTGACTTTCCGTGGTATCCTCGGCACCGGCATCTTCCGTGTTTTGGGGCTGACTGTTGCACAGACGGGGCTTAGCGAGCGCGAAGCCCGAACCGAAGGGTTCGACCCCGTGGTGTGCCATAACATTAAGCCCGATAAACCGGAATACATGCACGGGCAGGAGATGGTCATCAAAGGCGTTGCCGACCGGAAGAGCGGTAGGCTGCTCGGCGCGCAGATTGTAGGGTTTAGCGGGGTGGACAAGCGCATTGATGTGTTCGTTACCGCCATCACCTTCGGGGCAAAAGCGGCGGACTTGTTCCATCTCGATTTGGCCTACGCGCCGCCGTTTTCGACCACCAAAGACCCTGTGATGTATACCGGCATGATCCTTGAAAATGCCATCCACCGGGGCAGGCCGCTGATAACAGCCGGCGAATTGGACGCGCTGGCCGCCTCGGGCGAAAAGTACACGCTGATTGATACGCGCGTACCCTCGCAATATGAAAAGCGTCATGTGCCTAAAGCCGTGAGCATACCACACGAAAAGTTACGGGAAGCGATGAAAACGCTGGATCATGACGCGGTCGCCATTACCTACTGCAATAAGGGAACCACCGGCAATGCCGCCCAGAACATCCTTATCGGGAAAGGTTTTAAACGTGTGTATAACCTTTCCGGCGGGGAGAAACAGTACCATATCGTGCATACAAACTTTTCTGTTAAAGAGCAGAAGATTTAAGCACGCATGATACGCAAGCAGGGAATCGTGAAAATATGCGCTTTAGGGTATGCATCTTTTTAACGATTCCCTGACATATAACAACTCAACCTTGGGTGAGCCTGAAAACGGAGTGATTGCGAATCTTGTCACCGCCATCAAGGCGGTCAATCATTCATTTAAAATAATGAAAACAGGAGGGTTCCCTTTCAACAAGAAAACCCCCTGAAATACTGGGGTTTTCCGCATAACAAATACCACCTGCCGATAAGATTTCTCTTATCAACAAGTGGTATCAGCTATGGTGCCGAAGGCGGGACTTGAACCCGCACGGTATCGCTACCAACGGATTTTGAGTCCGTCACGTCTGCCATTCCATCACTTCGGCGAAACAAAGCGATTATATCATTATCGCTTTGCTTTTTCAAGGGCGAAAATCAATGAATTTGCATAGATGGTTCTCGCGTTGTGCGCTTCTTCTTCAACCGTTCTGTAAAAAAGCGCACATTTTTCGTCGTCGGGATGATTTTCAAAATACGTATCGTCCTATGCTATGGAAACTTTCAAGTAAACGGAGGCATCCGCTGATGAAGAAATTCTTATCCATTTTTTTGGCGCTATTGCTGGTGCTTGCGGCGATACCTTCTTCGTCGCTGGCTACAACGCAGTATGGTTACGTCACGGGCGGCTGGCTGAGGATGCGTTCCGGCCCGTCGTTCAGTTATTCTACCGTCGCTTCGTACAATACCGGTACGAAGGTGGAGATTTTGGGTACCTCGGGCAGTT
>JAJFVI010000179.1 GCA_021371895.1 Eubacteriales bacterium
ATGACGCGCATGGTGCTCGCATTGTAATGATTGTTCCCGATCTTCTCGGAAACGGTCAGCATGTCGTAGCCGGTCGACCGGATTTTCGGCACCATCCCACCGTTGCGTTGTGCGACGGGAAAGTTTTCTAAGCGCGCGTCCATGTAGGTCAGCATATCTTCGATCTTGTTTTTGAGAATCAGGTCGGCCATGTGCCTTTTCTCTTTTCTGTTTATTTCTGGTGTGGAAAAGCGTGGGGCGCGCTTTCGCGCGCCCCATCAGAGAAGCAGATCACAGTTTTACAGTTCAACATAAGCGGGGCGCGCGCCGTAGCCGACGTACGCGACGGACCGAGCGCTGAACGCGTGCACGCCGCCCAGACCGGCGCCGCTCGTGTAGTAGCAGCCGCCACCGCGCCGGGGGAAGCGCTCGTCCGCTATCATTTGGATGTATACGCGCCCCTGTGTGGTATCTCCGGAGATTGGGAACAGGCCAAGTTCCTTCATAATGCAAGGCACGTAGGGAACGTTGGTGGCGTTGACGCCCAGGCTTGCAAAAGCGGTATCTCTGGTGGCGCTGTCAAACGTCGGCACCACGGTGTCCAGCGTGATAACGCTCCCGTTCCACGTCCAGTGCAGCGTCCCGGCCGTTCCCGGCGCTACAAGCGTGTACCCGTCGTCGCTTACGTTGGGCAGTATAGCCTTCCACGCGGCGCTCGTGGCGGAAAGGTCGCTCGCCGGGTCGGCGGCATTGTTGTCCGCAATGATTTGGATTTCGCAGTTGACCAGGCGGTATCCGTAATCCTGTTCATACGCGTTCCCAACAATGTCCGCCAGGCTGTTCGGAGTCCCGTCCAGCATCCAGGAGAGGGGGCCGGTTCCGTTGAGCGTGGTGTAGCCATTGTAGTTGTTCGCAACCAGGTTGGTATACGCCGGGTTCATATTCCCGCCCAGCTGCTTCCTCCGCGTCCAGTATTTCGGGCTGATATCCGGCCGCAGTTCAGCGCTTGTGGTGTGCGCCACAAGGCAGATGTATTCCCACCCCCGGAACACGCGCAGCAGGTTCACCGTCGCCGAAGCTCCAATGGTCCACTGCGTTCCGTCGCGGTAATCCACGCCATAGTAGTTGTTTCCCTTGGGCACCCATCCGAACTTCTTGGCCATCAGCAGGATCAGGCCGCTTTCGGCGACCGTCTTTCCGCTTGCACCTCCGCCGAATGCGCGCATTCGGGTCAGAAATTCGTCCGCCCCAAGGGTTTCCTTAGGCGGAAGGTTCGGCAGGCTATACAGTGTTCCATTCGCGTTGATCTCGGTCGCTTTATACTTTCCAACCAGAATGCGGGGCAGGTCCACACCGTTCACGCGAAAGGCGGGGTGTGTATGGTCGGGCAGACTCGCGTCAAGGAATTGGCTCGTTACCTTCGGGAAGGGCACAAATAGGCTCGGATTTCCGTTGCTGTCGTACAGCACCACGTTTCCGAGCTTGTTTGCCAGAAATTCCAGCGGAGAATTATTCATTGGTCGTCCCTCCCATCAGGGCGGTCAGCTCGTCGTATTGTTCCTGCGTCAGCTTGCCCGCCTCTTTGAACGTCGTTAGCTTCAGCGCCATATCCGCGGGTTCGTAGCCTCCGCGGAGGATGATCCGTTTGGCGTATCTGTATTCCATGGTTATCCCTCCTGCGCGGCTAATTCGGCCTGCGCCTGCGTGTACAACAGGTCAAGGATCGCCTCGTCATGCTCGGCGGTCAGAACCTCGATCTCTTTCAGTTTGGCCGCCTCCGCGCGGGCGGGCGCCAACAGCGCTTCTTCATCCGCTTTGCGCTGGGCTTCCCACCCGGCAATCTCCTCCGCCGTGGGCTCCGGCACATCCGGCATAATGTTTATGGCCTGGTTATCTTCATTCATCCTCGGTTCCTCCTTTTAGGCTCTTAAATGCTGTGTGCCGTCAAGCGGGCTTCCGCCGCCGTTATGCGCGCTTCCTGTGCGCGCAGCTCCGCCTGGTTGGTCACCCACAGCAGGTCAAAGGCAATGCTGTGGTGTTGCAGCGCTTCCTCGATCTGGTTAAAGTTGGTCGAGCTCTGCGGCGTACCCGCTTGGATCACCTCGCCGGTCACCGGGGTATCCGTCCGGCTCCCGTCCGTGTTGATGACGCTCGTAAACCTGCGGGCATACTGTTGTACCTGGTCCAGCCATTTTTTCCGTGCGTACATATTCTCGCTCCTTTTTAGTTTTCCGCGATAGTGAAGCGGAAGCGGTACAGGATTCCCTCCTGTGCGGCTGCCCGGTTAATGCTCTCCGTCTTGCTCGCCAGCAGCACGCCGTTACGGTCGTACAGTTGCACTTCCGTTACCGTGATGTTCCCCGCCACGGTGTGGTCGATAGTGAAGGATACGGATACGCGCCCGTCGGAAAGCACGGTTACGTCGTTGATAGTCGCCGTGTAGTAGGTGCTTCCCACCTTGTACTTCGCGCTGGTAATCTGGCTTTTCAGGTAATTGCGCAGCCCGGCCAGCGCCGCCGCCGTCAGCATGGTTTCATTCCTCCTCGTCTATTCTCCGGTCGTTGCCGTCCCGCACGGCACATAGGTAATTACGGTGCTGTCCGTCGCCGGTACAGCTGTCAGCCCCCCGTCCGCATACGCCCCCGCGGTGTTAACATCCGGTATCGTTCCTGTCTGCGGGTAGGGGAACATGGTTCCGTCCCCTTCCCCTTCGGCATTCAGTGTTACATCTGCGTATGCGCCCACTGTGTTTTCCAATGGTTCGGTTCCGGCCAGCAGTTCCGCCCCCGTAACGGGATAGGCGATCTTCCCGGCCTCCGCCCCTTCCCCGTGCACGCCGATGCTGGCGGCACATCCCACCGCCAGATTGTCGAAGATGCTGCGCACATTCTTGGCCGTTTCAATGGCCTTGCGTGCCCAGGCTTCCGTGGCGTCCGTCCACGCCTCCCCGGAGGCCGTCACGCGGAAATGGAAAGCATCGGCCTCGTAGGCCGCGCCTTCCTCCACTTCCACGCTCTCAAAAAAGCCTTGCAGGTATTGGTAGATCGCTCGTGGGGTTCCGTACAGGCGGTATAAGGGTAGCGCCAGCCGAATCCATCTGCGCTTCGCTTCCACGTCCGCGCGGAAGTCGTACAGGCAGTGGTACTCCCGTGCCATTTCGTCCAGCCGCCATTCCGGCATGGTGTCCACGTCGCTTACGCAGTTAAGCCCCGTTTCCACGGTCGCGTCCATGGCGAGAAGCGCCGCCTCAATCGCTCTTGCCATCGCATACCCGTTCTTGTCGTTCAGCAGGAATCGCGGGAGCAGTTGTTCCATGGAAAACGTAATCATTCGGCCATCACCGCCAGCGAGATCGTACCCTTGCAGCGCTCCGCCGCCCCGATCTCCGTATACTCCACATCCCCGCCGTCAAACGCGCTGCCTTCCGCGTAGATCACGCGCACGGCTCCGGCCTTGTACAGGTTGGCGGTCAGCCTGTCGGGGTTGAACGCCCTGCCGATGGTGTTATCCTGCCATGCCTGGTATTCGGTCACGGCGGTGGCCAGCGCTGCCGTTACACTGCTGTCCGCATCCTCGTCAATTCGGTACTGGATGTTGAGCGTATAGGGTACAGCCACAGCCTCCGTCACCGTCACGGTGTCGGTCAGCGGCCGCACATCCTCAGCGTTCAGCGCTTCGCTCACAGCCACCAATATGGCGTCCGCGCCTTCCTCGTTTTCCAGTATCAGGTAGATACCCACCTGCCCGGCGCCCAGGTTCAGCGCCTTCGCGTCGATGATCTCGCTGGTTACGGCCTTGGCCGCGCTTTCGTATTGGCTTGCCGGGCCGGTCGTCACGCTCGCAAGCCCGTAAAGCCGTATGCGCTCCCTGTAGGTGTCGTCGTCCTCGGCTTCTTGCCCGCCCGCCGTTTCCGCCGTTACGGTGATGCTCGTCACAGCGGGGTTCGTTATGGAAAACTGCATCGCGGTTCCCTCCGCCACTCCGTTTCCGCGGCTTCCGTTTTCCGTGCACACCACTTCCGCGTCAATCACCTGCGCGTACCCCGTCTGCGTAACGTCCGCCGCAAGTTTATAGAAGCGGTCGCCATCCGCAGTCATAGCCGTTCCCGCGGCGATGGTTTTAGCGCTTCCCGTCGCCTGGAAGGTGATCCGCACCGTTCCCGCCGCGTAGGCGGCTTCCAGCCGCGCGCAGTTTCGGTTTTCCCCGTACACGTCCAGGTATTCCCCGGTGGCGTAGCGAAGCGTCTGCATCCTCAGCGCGTTATCTACCGCCGCGAACACCTGCGTCACAATGGCCTGCACCCCGCGCAGCAGCATTTCCTTTTCGTCCCCCGGATACAGCACGTCCCCTCCGCCGTCCACGTAGGCGGCGATCATGGCTTTCCATATTTCTTCGGGGTCGTAGGTTACGTAATGCAGTTCCGTACTTTCCATGGTGCCCTCCTTAGTCCGTCAGGTTGATTTCCAGCGCGGCTTCGATCACGACGTTTCCGTCGTCGTCCAGGGTGCAGTCCGCGCTTTGTACGCTCACGTCCGGCTCCCACAGCATCACGCGGTCCAGTTCGGCCAGAAGCGCTTCCTTCAGTTCGGGCAACGGAAGGTCGCAGCAAACCGGGTCGAACCCGCGGTAGCGGTCGTACGGCACTTCGCCCATATGCGTCATCAGCAGGTTCTTCGCGTTCTGTACCGTCCGTTCGATCAGCCCCTTCGTCTCAAACGTGATCGCTGCAGGTTTATTGTCAATTTTGTATAGGGCCATGGTTTCCTTCGCCTCTCTTTTCAGCCGGCCTTATTTTATCTTGTTCGTGATCGTTTTGATCTGCGTCTTGGCCTTGGAAAGCGGCGAAGCCGTCGTAGCTTTCTTCGCCGCGGTGGTAGCCTTCGCGCTTTTGATCATCACATCCACCTTGCCCATCGCCTTGGATGTCGCGGTGCTGAGAGCCGTCTTGGTTTGGGCCGTCGGGTTCGCCAGAAAGATGGAACTCGTGCGCGCCGTTCCCTCCGTACTCGTTCCGGCAACCTTATGAAACGCCTCTATGACGCGGGACGCCGGGTTGCTTGTGGTGACTGCCGTTTTGCTTTTCACCGTTGCCTTCCCGCTTCCGCCCCCCGCCATTCCTCCGCCGATCATGGAGGCTTGTGCCATTTTCGACTCTACCTTCGCGGATACCCACTGTCCCGTAGAAGATAGCACGATCTCGCTTGCGCTGGCGTCGGTCAGCATCAGTCTGCAGTTCACCGGCTTTTTCCCCGCCACATACAGGTAATCGGTTTCCCCGCTCCTCGCGGCTTCGATAAACGCCTGCGCTTCGCTTTTCACATCGCACCCGGTCGCTGCGTTCAGCACGGCTGTCAGGCTCACGCTTGCCGGCTTCGCGTTTTTCCGCGTCACGTACTGCTCCCCGCCGCTGGTTGCCGTTTCCGTTTCGCAGGAATGCTGAATTTTGAGGTTTTCAAAGCCTCTCACCAGCACGGAGGAAACGACAAATTTAAATCCTGCCCACGTGGCCATTGTTTTCACGGTCACGCCTCCTTCCACGGCGCGGTCGCCGGTGTTTCGCTATCATTCTCCGGCACCTCGATCACGGGCACGTTCAGTTCTTCCCCGCCCGCGAAGCGCACTGTGCGGCACAGCGCCGGGTTGGCGCCCAGCAGGTCGGCGGCGTACTTCTCATCCCCGTACAGCTTCAGCGCCACGCTGTCGAAGGCTTCTCCGGCGCTGCATCGGTATTTCAGCCCTTCCATTACGCATACACCTCCGCCTGCTCACGCAGTTGCCTCTCCTCAAACCACTTTTCAAGGCGTTCCTTATCCTCGCGTAGTTTCTGTTCCA
>JAJFVI010000223.1 GCA_021371895.1 Eubacteriales bacterium
CGCTTTGCCGTTGGTGCGGCACCCTCACACCGACGCGGCGGAGGCGGCGCTGCTGGCGGCTGACCTGCCCGCCCTTGGTGCAAACGCCGGAAACGTGTTGCAACAGGTGCTGAAAGGCACGCGCCCGCAAATCGCGGAGGCCGTAGTCGCGCTGGAAGCTTGCGGCGCCGGTTTCGCCACCATGACAGGCAGCGGCTCGGCGGTATTCGGCGCGTTTGAGAGCGATGCGGACGCGCAAACCGCCTATCGCCTGCTGCGCAAGCGGTGGCGCAGATGCTGGCTGACCCGTACGTGTGACCGCGGCGTAACGGTTATTTAAGCAGCAACGTGAAAAGAGCCGCCAACAATCGGCGGCTCTTTTACTGATTGTTTTCAGTGTATGGGTGGTGGTTACGCTTTCGCCGTCCAGCGCACGAATTCCTGATCGGTCGCCAGCACCTTATGCGTGCCTTCCACCAGATGTTCCGCTCCCTTTGTGTAGTCCACGCCGTATTCCTTATAGTCGTAACTGATCGCTTTACGGGTCTTTTCCACTGCGGGATTGGGATGCGGGATGGCCGACAGCAGGCTTTGCGTATAGGGATGCACGGGGTTCCTGAATATTTCTTCCTTGCTGCCCGTCTCCACCAGATGCCCCATATGCAGTACGCCGATGCGGTCGCTGATGTATTTCACCATGCTCAGGTCGTGCGCAATAAACAAATAGGCGCAGCCTGTGTTTTGCTGGATGTCCTTCATGAGGTTCACAACCTGCGCCTGTATGCTTACGTCCAGGGCGCTGATGCATTCGTCCGCGATAATCAGCTTGGGACGCATAATCAGCGCGCGCGCGATGCCCACGCGCTGGCGCTGACCCCCGGAAAACTGATGGGGATACCGACTGGCGTGATCCGGAGCCAGGCCGACCTGCTCCAGAATCTCGGCAATTTTATCGTTTCGCTCTCGCGTGCTCTTATACAGTTGATGAATGTCCAGGCCCTGCGCGATAATATCGCTGACCTTCTTGCGCGGGTTGAGGCAAGCCATGGGGTCCTGAAAGATCATCTGCATCCCAAGGCGCAGATGTTTTTCAACGTTTCGCTCCATTTTACCGCCGATGTCCTGCCCGTCGAAGGTAATTTTACCATGCGTAGGCTCGTACAAGCGGATTACGGTGCGGCCGATGGTGCTTTTTCCAGAGCCGCTTTCCCCCACCAGCCCGTAGGTTTCACCGGGATAAATTTCGAAGCTTACGCCGTCTACCGCCTTAACGGTAAAATGGCTGTTGATGCGAAAATACTGTTTCAAATTCTCTACTGCAAGCAACGGCGTGCTCATTTCCCCGCCTCCTTTAACATGCGGTCGATGCGGGATTTGAGTTCCGCGGGCATATCCACCTTAGGCGCCTTTTCGTGCAGCAGCCAGGTGGCCGCAAAGTGCGTTTCCGAAATTTTGAACATCGGCGGCGTCAGACGATCGTCGATATACAGGGCAAAGATATTGCGTGGCGCGAACGCATCGCCCGGCTTCTCCCGGATCATATTGGGGGGGCTGCCGGGAATGGCGTAAAGTCGTTCATCGTTCGTATCCAGATCGGGCATGGCGGATAGTAGCCCCCATGTGTAGGGGTGGCGCGGGTCGTAAAAGATTTCGTCAATCGTGCCGCGCTCCACAATGCTGCCCGCGTACATGACGTTTACGTAATCGGCCACCTTGGCGACCACACCCAGATCGTGCGTGATATAAATCACGCTGATACCCGTTTCCGCCTGTATACTTTTGATGAGTTCCAGAAACTTGGCCTGTATGGTCACATCCAGCGCGGTAGTCGGTTCGTCGCAAATCAGCACATCCGGGTCGCAGGCCAGGGCGATAGCGATCACCACGCGTTGACGCATACCGCCGGAAAGCTGGTGGGGATAGTGCTTCATACGCTTTTCGGGTTGTGGGATACCCACCATGTTGAGGAGCGCCACGGCCTTTTGCCACGCTTCCCGGCGGCTTACGTGCTCGTGGAGTATCATCCCTTCGATAATCTGTTTGCCGATAGGCATAGTCGGGTCCAGCGAAGTCATCGGGTCCTGAAACACCATGGCGATATGCCGACCGTTGATGGTATGCCGAATCGCTTTACGATCCATTTTCAGAATATCGACCGTTTTGTTTACCCCATTTTCCTGATAGGTAAACAAAATCTCGCCGCCGTTGATGACACTGTTTTTATCCAGAATACCCATAACGGCTTTCATCGATACGCTTTTGCCCGAGCCGCTCTCCCCTACGATGGCGACGGTTTCACCTTTATGCAGCACCATGTCCACACCGCGAATGGCGTGTACGTCCCCTGCGTTGGTCTGAAAGCTGATGTCCAGCCCGCGGACGGTAAGAATAGTTTCGTTTGGTTGTATCTGCACCGTCCGCTCACCTCTCCTTCATCTTGGGATCGAGCGCATCGCGAAGCCCGTCCGCCAGCATGTTGAAGCACAGCATCAGCAGCGCCAGCACGATCACGGGCGGCACAATCTGGTACGGGTGGGTGGTAAAGCTTTTAAACGCATAGCTGATTAGTGAACCCAGCGAGCACATCGGTTCGGGGATGCCCAGGCCTACGAAACTCAGGAACGCTTCGGTAAAAATAGCGCTTGGAATGGAAAACATCGTATTGGTAATCAATTGCCCGATAATGTTGGGTAGTATCTCGCTGAAGATGACGCGGAAGCTGGAAGCACCAAGCGTATGGCTGGCCAGCACAAACTCCTGCTCCTTCAGCTTGAGCATCTGCGCGCGGGCGATGCGGCTCATGCCGATCCAGCCGGTAATCATGAGCGCGAGAGTAATGGTTGCCAGCCCCGGCTTAAGAATCAACATCAGCAGCGTAACGATGACCAGCGTGGGGATGCTGTTGATGATTTCAGCGAAGCGCTGCAACACCGAGTCCACCTTGCCGCCGAAATAGCCGGAGACCAGACCATAACTCAATCCGATCAGCATATCGATCAGCACAGCGACAACGGCGATATAGAGGCTGACGCGCGTACCCGTCCAGGTGCGTGTCCATATGTCACGCCCCAGCGTATCCGAGCCGAACCAGTAATAAGTGTCTGACTTTTCGCCTGTCTCTTTATTGATGACATAGCCGTTTTTTAATTTTGCACCTGTGGAGGTTTTCAGCGTTTCATTCCCGTTGAAGATACCCAGATTCTCCAGCAGCGGTATACGCGGCGCCAGATTAGTGTCCTTAATGTTCTGCTGTTGGTAGGTATACGGGGAAACGATAGGCCCAAAAATGGCCAGGAGGATGACCAAAAGGATAGTCACCAGACTGAACATCGCGCCTTTGTTGTTGCGGAAGCGCATAGTTGCGTCTTTCCAGAAGCGCTGACTGGCGAAATTCGTGTCCAGCTTGGTGGTATCCGCACCTTTAAACTCGAAATCGTCCTCTTGAAAAGCGATATTCGCCAGCACGTTATCGTTAATCATTCGGGCCCTCCTTGCTCAGGCGGATACGCGGATCGATCACCCCGTACAGGATATCAACGACCAGCATAATACCGATGTACATGGCGCTGTAAATGAAGCTTAAAACGATGACTACGTTATAATCGTTGGATTGAATGGCGGTCACCAGAAGGCTTCCGATACCGGGGATGGAAAAAATCTTTTCCACCACCAAACTTCCCGTCATCAGTCCCACAATCAATGGCGCAAGCACCGTTATGATAGGAATCAGCGCGTTGCGCAGCACATGGCGTACGATCAGCTTCGGGCCGTACACGCCCTTGCTTTCCGCCAAAAGAATATAATCGCTGCCTAACACTTCCAGCATTTCGCTGCGGGTGAATCGCGCGATGGAGGCAATGGTGAACATGGAAAGCGAGATGCTGGGAAGAACCGAGGATTGAAACGGCGCTTTCATCGTGTATAGGAGCGGGAACCAGTTTAATTCGTACCCGAACGTATAGGCCAGCGCCAGCGCAAACACATAGGAGGGCACGCTCACGCCGATAACCGAGACGATCGTCGCGATAGTATCCCAAACGGTGCCGTGCCAGATGGCGGCGATAATACCCAATATCAAGCCAATCAACGCGCCCAGCAGCACGGCCTGCCCGCCGATGCGCAGGCTGATTGGTACGCGCGTTTTTAAAAGCTGGGAAATCGGCGTATTTTTGCTGATGGTATAACTGACGCCGAAATCGCCCTGGAGCATGTTGACCACATATTTATAAAATTGCACGACTACGGGCTTATCCAGCCCGTATTTTTCAAAAAGAACAACTTTTTGATCGGCGGAGAGTTTTTCATCGTTAAAGGGAGAACCGGGCATAAACTGCAGCAGCGTAAACAGCAGCAGTATGACGACAAAAAGCGTGCCGATGGAGATCAGCAGCCTTTTTAGAACATAGCGTCGCATCGTCAACGCTCCTCTCGAAAAAAGGATTCATTGGCAGGGAAAAAACCGCGCAGCGGCCACAGCGGCCGCTGCGCGGCATGGGAATCCGGGTATTCTTTACTGGATCGTCGTATCCTTGAATACGCGGTTGAGCGCGATAGAGTGGCATTCGAGGTTCATCACGTTGGATTTAACCATCATGGCGTTGCACTTCTGGTACACAGGGAGGATCACCATTTCGTTCATCACGATCGCCTCTGCTTGATGCAGCGCAGCCCAGCGACCGACGGGATCCATCGCCAGATTGCCGCTCACGCTCGCGGCGATGAGAGCATCATACTCAGTGTTGCTCCAGAAGCCGTAGTTGTTGCTGTTGTCGGTAACCCACATGCCAAGGTACGTCATCGGGTCGGCGTAGTCCGGGCCCCAACGGGTGAGGCAAGTGTTGTAGTTGCTGGTCTGGATGTCCTGAATGCGTTGTTTCTTGGTTTCCACCTTCAACTCAACGGTCACGCCGGGTAAGGTGCTCATCCATTCCTGCTGAATGAAGGAGGCGATATCCTGCGCGGTCGAGTTGTCTTCCACAAGCAGGGTGAGGTTAAACGCGGTCTTGCCCAGTTCCGCGCACGCGGCGGCATAGAACGTGGCGGCGGAAGCCTTGTCAAAGCCGGTGTAGGTCGGGGCGGTCGCGCGGAAATCCAGACCGTCGGGGCCGGTGGCCAGTTGCTCGGGTACGGCGAAGTACGCGGGCGTGGAACCGTCTTTGATGATGGAGTCACAGATGGCTACGCGATCAAAGGCGGCGGCAAGGGCTTTGCGGAAATTGATGTTGGCTAGTTCCGGGACATCCTTTGCGTTTACGGTGATGTACCAGAGGTAACCGGCGTTAACGGAGAGGAACTCAGGATCGTCCTGCACCAGCTCCACCTGGTCGCCGGAGAGGGTCACCACGTCCAATTCGCCATTCTGATAGCTCAGCAGCGCTGTCTGGCTGTCTTTGATTACCTGATAGTTCAGGCCGTCCAGCTTAACGCGAGTGGCGTCGTAATAGTTGGGGTTCTTAGCCAGCGTAAAGCTCGTAGCTGCGGGCTCGTAACTGGTGAGGACAAACGCGCCGTTGGACAGCACCGTTTCCGGGCTGGTGGCGTAATTGTCGCCGCAACTTACACAGAAAGCACGGTTAACTGGGTAGAATGTCGGGAAATACATCAGCCCTGTGAAGAAGCTTACTGGGCTTTCCAACTCCACCTGCAGCGTCTTCTCGTCCAGCGCTTTCACGCCAAGCTGATCCACGGTCATTTCGCCCTTATTAACAGCAACGCTGTTTTTCACAAGCGCGATATCAGTAAGCATGTAGGAATACTCGCTGGCAAAGGTGGGGTCGCAGGCGCGCTGCCAGCCGAACACGAAGTCGTCCGCGGTGACGGGATCACCGTTGGACCAGAACGCGTCGTCACGGATTTTGAAGGTGTAGGTCAGGCCGTCGGCGCTGACGGTGGTTTCCGCGGCCAACGCGGGCACGGATGCGCCGGACGCGTCCATCTGGTACAGGCCGTCGGTGAAGTCCGCTATGACTTCAAAGGAGGTGCCGTCCGTGGCTACCTGAGGATCCAGCGATTGAACCTCGGTCTCGATTTGTACCTTGAGCACGTTACTGCTTTCGGCGGCTGCGAAGGTGCCGACGGTAAGCACAAGCGTGAGGCACAGCACAAGAGCGATAAGCTTCATGGCCGAGTTTCTCATGG
>JAJFVI010000249.1 GCA_021371895.1 Eubacteriales bacterium
ATTAGAAGCCTTTCTTGTTGATATGCTTCCCTACAATCGAGGTTGTTCATCATATCAACGAAAAAATAACATAGAGATATTATGTTTCGTTCGCCAGCGGAAACATTCTTAGGTTTTACCGGGTTCCCGTTAGATGTAAGACTGTATACATTATCTTTTACATCAATATGTAGTCTTTCGGTTGAAAAAAAGACATATTGCAAACTTTGATTTATTATATCTACGGCGATTCGTATACTGTTTTTCCGAACTAGCAATTCATTATAAGCTTGTCTTTTTGTTAATTCATCCTGAGAGAGTTCAAACAATTTCTCCTTCTCAATTCCTATTTCTTGTGTTTGTTTTTCGAAATCTATATTTAAATCAATGATCTCATAATAGGCAAGATGTATATTCAATTCATGAAGATCATCACGAATTTTCTTAATTCCAACAAATTGTTTGTTGAACTCCTTTCGATTTTCTTCAAGATCACATAGAGCTTCAATGAACGCAACTTTTTTTTCATCAATAGCTAATGTTACTCCAATAATGGGAAAATAGACATTCAATAATTTTTGGGTGATCATATTATTACAATATGTAATTGCATCATTTAAAGCTGATAAGCAATCCATGCAATTTTGCAGAAGATTAGAATCCAACTCAGAAAAAGGAGTAAAATCATATTCAACTAAATCGATCTTCGCTGAACGCAATTCCCTTTGATGAACTTCGGCTTCTTTACTTAACACTTTCTGAATGCTTGTAATTAAATCTGCCTTGTATTGAGCACTAATAGGCTGTATACAGAATGGGCAAACAAGTGTGGACGGGTTTACAAACTCAGTTTTCATGTTCTCAAGTTGTTCTATTTTACCAGATTCGACCAATACTAGAAGATACTTTTCTCTCTCCGATAATCTAGGGTGCTCAAGCTTTGCTTCTAGTAGCGAAGTTATTTTTGCCTCGGAACTACTAAGAGCAATAGATGTTGAAACATTATTCTGTATTCTTCTTGCCTCATCTGCTGCATTTTGTAACATAGACAGTTTAATTTTAAATATTGTTCTTAACTCTTCCACAGAAGAACTTGGTCTTTTTAAAATTATCTGCTTATAAGTATCGTCTCGTACTGCGGCATTTTGGCGGCGCGATGGATCAGTAATAATATCTATAATGCGTTCTCTACCAGCCCAATTCTCATCTCCTTGCAACGCTGTTTTCATTTTTAAAAGATAGTATTTCGGTGAAAATTTTGATGAAACATCATCATATTTTTTACAGACTTGCTCTTGATCTTCCTTTTTCTCTAATGCTTTTGCTAAGAAAACAGATGCCTCCTTGATCTTATCTTCAAGATCGCCTTGGTCACCCAACATTACAATTGTTTTTAGCCCATCATCCTTAATCCGAACGTGGTCATGTGTGTAGTCTTCATCAAAAATGAATATAGAGTTGGATTCACTTCCAGTGAGAGTTATTGGCTTGCCATCCATATCAAGTAAAGATGCCTCTTCGATTTCAGGCATTTCCGAACCACATAGTTTTCGTATTGCTCTTGATATTGTGGTTTTCCCAGAACCATTTTTGCCATATAAAAGGCAAACCCTGCTTGTTGCTTTATTTGTACAAGGGAACAGCATCAGTGTAGTTAAATCTCGAAATCCTGCACCCTTGAATCTGATACTTGCGACATGCTCATACATGTTTATTCACCCCACAGACATTATGGTAATATTATACTGGTAATGTTAGAAACGAGCAATACTATTATGTATTGTGCTTTGTATATCTATATCCCAGTACGTAACGTCTGTAAGCATCACCTTAATACATAATAAAATTGAAAAACAGGGCACGGATTTACGTGCCCTGTTTATATACCCAACCATTCTTTCACCAGTTTCGATGCGCTTCGCATTTAGGCACCAAAGGGGAATCCCAGCAGTTCCATACTGCCGCACAGGCTATCACTACGAAACCCCCGCCACCCGTCAGTTTCTTGGCCCCCCGTGCTTGCTCTGGGAATACGTAAACTCGGTCACGGCAAGCGTTCCGCTGTCAACGGCGCCAGAAAGCGCGTCTGCTACCGCGTTCACGATTCCAGCCGAAGAATACGTAGCACCCGAAACGGCGTCCACCTCAAGGGACTGCCCATCAACGATGGTGTTGATCACAGTTGTGGCACGGTTAAAGTAGGAGCGGGTATCATTTTCGCTGACGATAGCGATATCGGTTACCAGCCCCTGCAAAACCGTTACGGATACGGTGATATTTCCGTTATACCCGGTGGCGGTGCCCTCGTAGACGCCATCGATCAGCGTCGCGCCAGAGAACATCGTGTTGGCTGTAGCAACGTACGCCGCTGTTCCGCTGTCGGTGGAAGCTGTCGCAGCCGTATCATTGGAACTTGCCGATACGCCGGAAGTGTCGGCCTGCACCGTCGAAGATTGCTCCTCCTGGATATCCGCGGCAACGGTCATGGTTTCCGCGTAGCTGACGGCCTGGATTCGATCATCCAGCTGTATGCCGACATCGGACACATGCAGGATCACAAGCGCAATCAGCGCGACGGTAAGGATTCTGTGCGCAACCATCCACCGCCTTTTAAGCTTTCTGCGAAGGATATAGCTTACTGCCAGCAAGATAGCCGCGATCAGGCTCAAGGTTCCCCAGTTTAACGTAAACAGCACCGGGGCTACAGTCATATCGCTTATAGTGGCGTCGGCCATGTTGCCCGCCAGAATGCCGTGGATGATGCCCGTGACGATTAAAAGAACCCCTGCCGCAATGTGAATTTTGGAAAACACACGCCGAAGACGCCGATTGCCGCTCCGCTTTACAAAATAGAGTACCGCGGACAATACGGTAAACAATACGGCCAGCCAGGCCACGATAATGCTTGAGAACAAACAGACCACCTCCATCAATTCGGGAAGCAGCCCTGTCAGAAACGGCAATCGCTGCATCCATGAATAGAATAAACATCCTTTATGAACAATGCGTGTCAATGGGATGTAACGCAGGTGTTTGTATGAATTACAACAGATGAAAACGTGCAGGATGGGCAATGGCACAATTTTTCACCGTTCCGATATTGACACGGCTGTTCTTCGTGCTTATAATGGCAATATCAAATGTGGAGGTGTGTGTTTGTTAACTGTTCTGTAAGGGCATGTGTTACGAAGAGAAGGTAAAGCGACCGCATGATCGCTTGTTTTCGGAACACGTTTCATACAGAACTATGACTGCGCACCTCGTATACGAATCGCAGACATAGTGCAATCACTATGTTTTTGTTTTGTATGAAAAAGCCCATTTCTCGCTCATGCGTATATCTTTTAATGATTTCATGAGGAGAGATTGCGTTGAATACGTATTATCAAATGCTGGAGTTCCCCGCGGTTCTTGCGATGCTCAAGGAATGCGCCGTAACGGAAGCGGCAAAACAAGAAATAGACGAATTATGCCCGATACTCAACGAGGCTGTTTGCTGCAGCAGGATGGCCGAAACGACAGCCGCGAGGCAAACGCTGGATACGTACGGATCGCCGCCGCTTGTGAGGATGAAAGGCTTGGCGGAGGCGGTATCCCAAAGCGAAATCGGTTCGATGCTCGCCCCGGAGCAACTGACTGGCGTCGCACAGTTTGCGTCGGCGTGTAAACGAATGATCGCGTATCTGCTAAAGAGCGCAGCCCAATATCCTGAAATCGCCAGTTACATGCACGGGCTTGAAAAACTGGAGGACTTGCAAGCGGAGATCGAACGCTGTGTAGGCGAGGATCGCGTATATGACGAGGCCAGTTCTTTGCTGCGGGATCTGCGCAGAAAGATCCTCTTTTTCGAGGGGAAAATCAAAGAGAAGCTCAACCAGATTTTGCAAAGCCAAAAGAAGCTGCTGGCGGACGGCTACATCACCCGGCGCGGAGGGCATTATGTCGTGCCTGTGCAGAGCAGGTATCAAAGCCAGTTTGACGGCAGGGTAATCGACACGTCCAGTACCGGAGCTACCGTTTTTATGGAACCCAAAGCCATCACGACGCTACAGGCGGAACTTTCAGCGTTGATGGTTGACGAGGACGCGGAGACAAGAAGAATCCTCTACACGTTAAGTGCGCTTGTCGCCGAGCATGCGCAGCGCATACGCCGAAACCAGAAAACGATCGAAAAGCTGGATTTCCTGTTTGCCAAGGCAAAACTCAGCGCAGCCATGGGTGCAAACGCGGTGCATCTCGGCAGTGAACGCAGGATTTCCATACGGCAGGGCCGTCATCCGCTGCTGAACCGGGAAACCTGTGTTCCGCTGGATTTTATCGTAGGAGAGGCTACGCGGGGCGTGATCATCACAGGACCCAACACAGGCGGGAAAACCGTTACGCTCAAAACGGTCGGCCTGTTATCTTTGATGGCGCAATGCGGCCTGCATATCCCCTGCGAGGAGGATAGTTTTATAGCGATATTCGACGGTTATTGGTGCGATATCGGCGACAGTCAGGATATATCGCAGAATCTTTCCACCTTCTCGGGGCATATGACGAACGTGATTCGTATTCTGGAAAACGCCAGCCGCGATTCGCTGGTGCTGCTGGACGAGTTGGGGAGCGGCACCGACCCCGCCGAAGGAATGGGGATTGCCATCGCTGTTCTGGAAGAGCTGCGCCGCCGGGATTGCCTGTTCCTGGCAACGACGCACTATCCGCAGGTGAAGACATACGCTGAAAACGCCGTAAGCGTCCAAAGCGCCCGCATGGCATTTGACCAGGCGACGCTTGCGCCGCTCTATCGGCTGGAAATGGGTAAAAGCGGCGAGAGTTGCGCGCTGCATATCGCGAGCCGTCTGGGCCTCGCTCCGCATCTGCTGGCGCGGGCACGCCACGAGGTGTACGGCACGCCTATGGAAGCAGAGCCGGTCAATACCGGGATGACAATGCCGCGCAGTAAGCTGATACGCGCAACAGTTCGTCAGGCAAACGCCGATATTGCATCAAAATTCTGTATGGGAGACAGCGTTGTGATCCTTCCGGAGAAAGAGAGCGGCATTGTTTATAAGCCTGCGGATGAACATGGTGATGTAATCGTGCAGGTGATGGGAGAAAAACGGAAAGTACGTCACACCCATATACTGCTTCGCGTGCCGGCTGCCGAGCTTTATCCGCCGGATTACGATTTTTCTGTCATCTTCGATTCTGTGGAAAACAGAAAGGCCAGCAGGATTCTAAGCAAGCGTTACGACCCCAGCGTCGTCATTGTCCGCGAAAAAGAAGAACTGTATTAAGCGGATGCGAATTTAACTCACAGAAACAGGCTTGCTCCCTCCGCAAAAAGGGCGAGCAGGTGTTTCCTGTTACACGGTAGTGTGGACATGCGTTATCATACCCTCAATTGAAAAACGACAATTTCTGTCGAGCGCAGCGGCGTCACGCTTCATACGTCCTCGGAACAGGTACGGTTACGCGTTGCGCACGTTCGTATGGCTTCTGTCCAGCGGTTTATTGCCTGCTATTACGGCCGATAGGCTCTATCACAGCCGAGCGGCGATCAAGCCTAAAAGGTCAGTTCTCCCGGTCTATAGCCCTTGGGCAATTCTTCTTCTTCCAAAAAAGCAAAGGCTTCGTCACGCAAAATCGGTAAAAACGCTTCGTAGGGAAGCTGTTCAAACTCGCAGGCGTAGCTGCTGGCGCCGAACCATCCGCCCTCTTTGGCGCGCAAATGCAAATCTCTGGCGAACTTCGTATCGTTGGAACAGTCATGAACGACCAAATCCCACTGTTCATCATCGGCGATCTTCATCAGTTTCAGCGTCAGTTCCCGGCTCCAAATGGGGGATAGGTAACCGCGCCGGGAGAAATACATATTTTCTCCGGCGAAGTTGCCTACGTTGTTGGGGTTTAGGTGCAGTTCCGCGCAATTGATAAAATCCAGCCCCGTATCCAGTATCGCCTGCTGCTTGCTGAAAAACGCATTGTAAAACGCAGGCGTCATGGGCGTTTCCACGCCGACGGCGGGGATGTACTTCTTTGCGGTTTTAATGTTTGCAATCACCTGATCCGCACAGTTTGTGGCGCCAAGGTTGAAGCGGATTTCATCCAGCCCAGCATCGCCCAACGCTTTCAATGTGGCTTCCGTGGCCAGCGTGCCGTTGGTGTACAGGTGCTGGTACACCTGCGCGTTATGGAATGTACGGATGACGGGATAGTATTTTTCGATTTCCATAAAGGGTTCCAGATAAACGTAGGAAATGCCGGTAGGTTTACGCTGGATGGAAAGCAGTAAATTCAAATCCTTTTCGTAGAACTTCGTCCCGCCAATTTCCCATAGGCCTTCGCCAACGGGAGGCTGGCGGTTCAGTTCCCCGTAGTCGTAGCAGAATGCACAGTTCAGGTTGCATTTGTTCGTTTTCCGTACGGCCCCCAGGCCGGTTCCCAACAGACAGGAACGGCAGCCACCCGGAAACTTGCTTTCGTTTCCCACAAAGTACGTACGGTTCTCAAGCGTTTTTAAGTTTTTGATTTCCGCCGTTAGCCGTTGGTTCCGGTTGTTAATCGCCTCTTCGATCTGCGCAAAGACGGCATAGACGATTTCCTGCTGAAACGTCATCAATTCCTCGCCCTCCGGCAGGGAGGCGAAAAACGTAAACCATATCAACGCGTCTTTCTTGGATATTTTCACAATATTGGCTCCTAACCGTCGGTTCTGTTGTAACCGCGTCTGTGCGGTTTTCCGGGCACTGCCAGTATAGCCGGAAGACAGTCGAAAGGCAAGCGAAGGCCACCTTCGTGTCGTTTAGCTAGGGATGGATCATCCCTCGTCAGCTGCTGGCGCTTTGGTAGTGTTTCAGTCCCAAACGGAACAGAAAGCTGGTCAGCAAAAACCAGACAAACGGGCCCGCGATTCCCCACACCGCGTACAATGGTTCCATTTTGTGCAGAAGAAACAGCGCCGGGAAGTTGGTAATCACAAAAATGGGCAACACAAATACACCGATTTGCTGGACAAGCCGGCTGTAGATGCCCATGGGGAGGTTGTTGAAGTCCCAGGACGAATCCACCAGCCCGGCCAGAGAATTGGTCTTCACCAACCGAAAGGCAAGCACTTGCGGCAGTAAAAACATAGAGTAGGCAATCAGCGAGCCGGATAGCAGGAAACCCAGATACCCCAGCATGTCTAAAAGGCCCACCGGCACCGCCATGCGGACAAGCCCCACCGTGACCGCGGCGATACCCAGCAGCACGTCCACGGTGAAGATGGACAGATCGCTCCTTTTGAGCGTCAGCATGAATTGCAGGGACACGGGTTTAACCAGCAGCAAATCCAAATCGCCGGTCTGCACCTGACGGCCGACATCGAACAGGTTCATCATATACAAACCGGCGTAGGGGCCGGTGGCGATCATGTAGGTGCCGAAAAACACCAGCACCTCGTCCGGCGTAAGGCCGTTGATGGGTACGCCGGTTTTGTAAATCACGATCATGTACACGATCTTAGCCAGAAAATACCCCAGTTCCATGGCGATACCCGTAAAAAAGTTCGCGCGGTATTCCAGCTGGCTCATCAGGCTGTTGTGGATCAGGAGGCCCCACAGAATCAGATGTTTTTTGATTTCTTTCATGGTTTCAGCCTCCTGCCGCCAGGTATTTGCGGGAGCCAAGATTCCACAGGAAGCGGCTGATAACGACCATCAGTCCGATCCACGCAAGCTGGAAACAAAGTCCCGTAAGCACCGCCGGACCGGTTACTGTGCCTGTGAGCACATCCACCGGGAAGCCTACGGCGTAGGTAAACGGAAGCAGCTTCAGCGCCCCGCCCACGGCAGTGCCAAACACTTCCAGCGGAAAAATGCCGCCGCTGAGCACAACGATCACGATGCGCACCGCCTCGAACAGAAATCCGATTTCGGACAGCCAGAACGCCCACATGCCTACGCAGAAAAAAATCAGGAAATTTAATACCAGCGCGCCAAGCAGCGTCGGGAGGAATAAAAGAACCCCCTGCAGGCTGACCGGAGAAACGTGAAAAGAAAGCCCCACGCCGGTCAGCGCCAGCGTCATCAGCATCAGCCCGCTGAACAGCACGCCGATTTTTTGCCCAAGAAAGCAATGAAGCCGGTAGGGCAGATATTCGATGGGCCGGACGATGTACTTGCTTAAGCCGCCGTTTTTAATATCTTCGTTGATTTCATACTCAAAGCCTGTTTTAAGCAACCGCCACAGGATTGACGCCGATACGGAATAGGCCAGCATCTGCGCATAGCTCCGGCCAAACAGCGCCCCGCCGCCCGAACCGCTATACAGCGCCTGCCACATAAACACCTGAATGATAATGGGGAAGGCGGCGCTGGCGATGCCCAGCCAAAAATCCGCCCGGTAGGCCATGGTTTCCTTTATCCCCAGGCTTAAGGCATACAGGTATTTTTTCATTGGCTGTTCCTTCCCGTATAGAGCCGGGCAATGCCTTCCTCCACGGGGATATCCGAGATGTTAAAATCCGTCGCCGGCAACGTTTCCAAAATCATGCGGGAGATTTCGCGCACATCCTCGCGTTTCACCTCCAGCACTACCTGCACACCCTCGCGGCTGCATACCGTGCCGAAACGGCTTAAATCCCGCTGCGCAGCCTCCTCAGTTTCAAAGGAAACCTGAATGCGCTTGCGCTCGCCAAACAGGCTGTTGATTTTTTTCAATTCCCCGTCGTAGACGATGGTGCCGTCGGCAATGATAATGGTGCGGCGGCACAGATCCTCGATGTCGCCGATGGAATGGCTGGTCAGCAGCACCGTGGTTTGCTTTTCCCGGTTATATTCCCTCAGAAATTCACGGATGCGTTTTTGGGAGATAAAATCCAACCCGATGGTGGGTTCATCCAGAAAAATCACCTCGGGCTTATGCAGCAGCGAGGCAATCAACTCCATTTTCATCCGCTCGCCCAGCGACAGCCGCCTTACCTGCACGCCCATCAGGGCTTCGACATTCAGGATTTCGGTAAGTTCGCCCAAGGTTTTACGGTACTCCGCCTCGTCAATTTCATAGATATGGCGGTTGAGCGTAAAGGATTCTACGGCGGGCAGATCCCACCATAGTTGGCTTTTTTGCCCCATTACGATGGCGAAGCGCATTTTGAAGTCTTTTTTCCGCTCCCAGGGCACGTAGCCCATTACCGTGGCCTGACCCCCGGTGGGGAACAGGATGCCGGAAAGCATTTTAAGCGTGGTGGTCTTGCCGGCGCCGTTGGGGCCTAGAAAGCCCACCATTTCTCCCTTTTCCAAGGAGAAATCAATGCCCTTCACGGCTTCCTTGTACAGTTTTTCCCGATGGAAAAGGCTATGGAAGGAGGATTTCAACCCCTCTTCCTTTTTGGTGTATTCAAACGTTTTTTGCAAACCCGTGACTTCGATCAGCGCCATGGGACACCGCCCTCTTGTTTTCTCTTGTTATTGATCATTGGTATTATAAACGAGCGCCGGGCGTTTGTCATGCACAAAATGTGAAAGTTTATTAGAGCAGCCAACTGTTTCGCGCATAGGCAAGCTAATGGATTCCGCCTGGATAATCGCAGGTGCTTTTACGGTTGTGCGGCTGCCAACCGATTTTGATCATGCGGAAAAAAACCCGGCGAATCGGTCGGAAAATAACAATCCGCGGAAAGATCGCGCGGTATCTATGCAACGCTTCAGACCATGGTGTGGGTCACGATCTCGTTGTATTTCCCGTTCACTTTAAGTATAATGATCCTAAACATCGCATACCGAGGCCACGGATACCCGCGGAGGTGTGGCTACTTTAACACCTGTATGCTGCGCCTGCGCCAACGAGTGTAAACTGGCTGATGATTGGAGAGAAACGCAATGGAACGGATGGAATCCCCTGTAATTCGATGGCTGCTGGAAGGTGACGTGGCCGTGCAATACCAGACGCATCGGGATTTGTTGGGATCTCCGCCGGAGATCACCCAAGCACTGCAAAACAGAATTGCTTCGGAAGGCTTTGGCAAGCGCTTTATTGAAAAACGCGACGTGCAGACAGGTCTTTGGGGAAACGGTGTCTACTCGCCCAAATGGATCTCCATGCATTACACGCTGTTGGACCTGAAAAACCTGGGGATTGCTCCGGCATGCCCCCCATACGTCGATAGTGTTACCACGCTGCTGAACTGGTTATGGGAATGCGGTGAACGCAGTAAAAGGCACAGATATACGGATTTGTGCGTCAGCGCCATGCTCCTGGGCATGTGCGCTTATGGCGGCGTCCAATCGCCAAAGCTTGCAGAAATCGTGAATTACCTGCTGGACAAGCAATACCCGGATGGCGGCTGGAACTGCGCGTGGGGGGAAAGGAGGCCAGCATAGTTCCCTGCATACGACCTTAGCGGTACTGGAAGGATTCCGGGATTATCAAGCATACGGGTATACGTATCGCCTTGATGAGATCATGGAGAGAATCCCCAAGGCATGGGAATTTATCCTGCAAAAAAGACTCTTCCGCTCCGTCCGCACGGGAGAGATCATCGACCGGAAGATGCTGATGCTGTCCTACCCCGGCCGCTGGAAATACGATATTCTTCGGTGCATGGAGTATTTTGCCTCTGTCCATAAAAGCTATGACGAGCGCATGGACGAAGCGCTGGTGCTGATCATGCAGAAAAAGCGCAAGAATGATCGTTGGCCCGTCCAGCAGAAATATTCCGGGATCGTGCATTTTGATATGGAAAAGACAGGCGCAGACAGCCGTTGGAATACGTTGCGCGTGTTACGGGTGCTGAAATACTACCGTCCCGCAGATTACGACGCTTTGGTCAGCCGGGGCGAAGCCCTTTCAACCGATTAAAAGAGGCGTCGCTACCACGAACGGACACGAAAAACCTGAAACGGACAAAGGAACAGACGGCAAAGGCAAGGCGATATGCGCCTTGCCTTTGCCGTAAGTTGCTGCATACGATGCGAATACCTGTTACGGATTCAACAATTCGCCGCTGATGATCGTGGTTAACAGAGGACTTGTGTGGTTTTTCTGGCCCGGTAGCCGGTACTCCAATGCAGCCAGCGATATTTCCACATCCTCTTTCGCTTCGTGCTCGGTCATGCACCCAATGGTGATCATGTCCTGCGGCCACAGTACGTCCCAAGGAACCCACCACGCCCCCGCGCCGTTAAGACGCGAGGGCGTAGTGGGGGTTCCTTCATTCGGGAGGTTTCGCTATGCGGTTTTTTAGGAGGGCTGCTGCATTGGTGGGGTCAGGAGTCGAGGTTGGGAAGGTGGTGGACAACGAATCCGGAGGGAGCGTAGGCGTTTCACTGTCCGTAGCCTCTGTAACCGTGTGCGACGACATCATCGTGAAAGCAATTGTCTGCGACGGTGTTACCGTGGCCGATTCCGTAAACCTGGCCGGAGGTTACGGCTTCGGTGTCGGCGTAGGAGTGGGCGTGGGTGTTGCAGTGATTACCGGCGTAGGAGTGGGCGTGGGTGTTGCAGTGATTACCGGCGTAGGCGTAGGAGTGGGCGTGGGTGTTGCAGTGATTACTGGCGTAGGCGTAGGTGTGGGTGTAGGTGTGTCAGTGATTACCGGCGTAGGCGTAGGCGTAGGCGTAGGTGTGGGTGTGGGTGTGGGTGTGGGTGTAGGTGTAGCTGTCGGGTTAATTCCCGGCAGGATCAGCGTTATCGTGGCCGTTTGCGTGTACTTTTCCGTATACCATCCGGGTGAGCTGATACCAACGTTGGTATAGGAGGTGCTGGTATTTAAAACAACCGTGTTGCCGTTACTGTTATAGGTCGGAACCGTCCAGTTATAGCCGTAGAAGTACAGCAGGATCTGATTACTGCTCGCACCTGATGCCAGCGACACGTTTTGCAGCTGTGCCTGGCCATAGCCGCTGCTATCGATTCCGTTGCCTGCCAGACTGATGCTGTAGCCGTAATTGTTGGTGCCTGTTAAGCGCAGGGTGATGCCGGTGAACCAATAGGAGTTGTTTTGCAATTCCGTTTGGCTATGGCCGCTGGGCAACGTAAATACGAGATCGAAATGCATGGTGTGAGTCACGTTGTTCACTGTCATGGTTCCGCTGGTGTAATTCCCGTTATAGAGGGAATTCCAGCTTGCGCTGACAAACGTGAACGTATTATCGAACACTAGGCCAGTTCCGGCAGGTGTGGGCGTCGGAGTAGGTGTGGGTGTAGGTGTAGGTGTGGCAGTAATGACCGGCGTGGGCGTCGGAGTAGGTGTGGGCGTGGGTGTAGGTGTGGCAGTAATGACCGGCGTGGGCGTCGGAGTAGGTGTGGGTGTAGGTGTGGCTGTAATGACCGGCGTAGGCGTCGGAGTAGGTGTGGGTGTGGGCGTGGGTGTAGGCGTGGCGGTAATCACTGGCGTGGGTGTCGGTGTGGGTGTCGGCGTGGGTGTGGGTGTCGGCGTGGGCGTGGGCGTGGGCGTGGGCGTGGGAGTAGGCGTGGGAGTAGGCGTGGGTGTCGGCGTAGGTGTCGGCGCAGCGGGCAAAACCAGCTGAATCGTAGCATTCTGCGTGTATGTCGCGTTGGTGCCGTTGGATTGCCGTATCACAGCGGTGGATTTTTTAAGGGCTAGGGTTACAGTGTTGCCATTGGCGTTATAGGTGGGTACGGTCCATGTGTTGCCGGTGAACGTAAGGAGAACGTTGTCGCTGGTTTCATTTTTGGCCATGGGGATATCGGACAGTTGCGCATAACCGTAGCCGGTGCCGCTGTAGGACGTGCTATTGACACTGATTGTTCTAGTATAGGTGTTCTTAGCTGAAAGTTTGAGCGTAAAGCTGGTAAACCAGTTTGGGTATGCGGTGAGATCCGCCTGTTTGTAGCCGCTGGGCAGGGTGAAAACGATATTGAAGGTTAAAGTATGGGTTGAGTTATTCACGGTGACCGTCCCGCTGGTAAAGGTGCCGGTATAAGGCGTTGCCCAAACTGCGCTGACAAAAGTGACCGAGTTGGCGAACAGCAGCCCGCTGCCGGCCGGCATGGTGGTAACCGGGGTTGGAGAAGGGCTCGGAGTGGGGGTAGGCGTAGGTGTGGGAGTTGGCGTGGGCGTGGGCGTGGGCGTGGGCGTGGGAGCGGGTGTAGGTGTGGCAGTAATAACCGGTGTAGGTGTGGCAGTAATGACCGGTGTAGGCGTGGCAGTAATGACCGGTGTAGGCGTGGGAGTAGGTGTGGGCGTGGGGGTGATGACCGGCGTGGGAGTTGGGCTCGGTGTGGGCGTCGGCGTCGGCGTGGGTGTAGGTGTAGGCGTGGGTGTAGGTGTAGGTGTGGGTGTAGGTGTAGGTGTGGGCGTTGGTACGTTATGCAGGTCGGGTGCCACGGTCAGGTCTAGCGAGCGCGTGGCGAAATAAGCGCTGATGGAGGGCATGGCGAAGGCCAAAACGAAACAGAAGGCCAAAAAGATGGCCAACCAGCGGATGAGTAACTTTCTCGGTCGCTTGTTGTTCACATTAGGCCCTCCCTTCCTCTATTTTATTATAACGCTCCGTCAGGTGCCGTTTTCAGCCGTGATTGTGATTAGTACGGGGTAGGTGTCGCCGCTGGAGGCTACGTCGGTTTGGCTTTGGCTGTCGCCTGTGTCGCTCCACTTGGCGGTCAGCTTATATTCCACCGTTGTGCGTGCGGTTGATGGAAATGTGATGCCTCCACAGGAAAGCTCCCCTGCGGTAACGGTGGCGATGGGGTTGGAATTTTCCGAAGTTACGTCGTACAGGTAAAAGGTCAGGCCGCTCATAGCCTGGATCGCCTCGGCCATGCCTTTGGATGTGATGGTGATGAGGAGATCGTAATCGCTGATATTGGAGGCGTTTTGCCCATTGCTGACATCAAAGCGATAGAGTTCTTTTTCTCCCTCGCCGGGCATCAGAGTCAGACCGCTTAAGCCGAACTGATAGGAAGTCGTTTTTTCGTTACCGTT
>JAJFVI010000266.1 GCA_021371895.1 Eubacteriales bacterium
GGAACAGGCGCTGGAAACGGAATTGACGGCGGAAGAAAGGCAACGGCGCGACCTGCTCGGGCAAAAGTATTCCTGGGCGGCCGTCGGCGCAGACTGGCGAAAACTCTACGAGGCTGCTCCTTTCCGGGAGAACTGAAGCCGATTCATGGTAGCCGTCCCTGCACCCTGCCGGGGCTTTGGACCCATCGGTTACCCACGAAGCCAGACAGATAAAGAATTCCGAAATATTCCTTGCTTTTTTTCGCGGTGCGTGGTACAATCGACCTTGCGATTTATGAAAGCCAAGGAGGTGACAAACGTTGCCCAATATCAAATCCGCCATCAAGCGTGTCAAGGTTAGCGAGAAGAAGAACCTTCGCAATCGTATCGTTAAAACAAAGGTGAAGACCGCGATTAAGAAGTTTGACGCGGAGCTCGCGGCCAACCCCGCGAATGCCGGCGCGCAGTACAGCGTAACCGCCTCCGCTATCGATAAGGCCGCCGCTAAAGGCGTTATGCACAAAAACACCGCCAACCGCAAAAAAGCACGGCTTGCCAGGCAACTGGCCAAGACCGCGCAGTAATCGCGTAAGCGATAACGGGAAGTTGGAAGGCGAAAGCCTTCCTATTTTTTTACCTTCCATGCGGCAGCGGGACGCCGGAGAACGAAAGGCAGGCAAGTACGATGGAACCGTGCAGGCTGGTGAAACCGGATGAAAGCTATCTGGAGGAAATTCGTGCCTACCGCGAAGAGGTTGCCATGACTGACGGAGACATGGATGGTATGGGCTCTCTACGCCGGATCAGCGACGTTTCTGAATGGCTGCGGTTCACCCGCGCGCTGGAAAACCCGGAAACCGTGCCGGAAAACATGGTGCCCTCCGACCAGTACCTTTACGTGCGGGAAGCTGATAACCGCATAGTGGGGATGATCAACGTGCGCCGCGAACTCAACGAAACCCTAGCGGTGTACGGCGGGCACGTCGGGTATTCGGTGCGGCCATCGGAACGCAGGAAAGGTTACGGCAAGCGGATGCTTTCCGACTGCCTTGCCCAATGCCGCGCCTGCGGGCTTGTGAAGGTGCTGCTATCCTGCCGGGTGAACAACGAGGGCAGCCGACGCACGATCCTCGCCAATGGCGGTGAGCTTGAAAACATCGTGTATATCCAAGCCGAACTCGCGACTTTCCAGCGGTACTGGATAAAGCTGTAAAAAGCCGCCCTGAGTGCGAATGTCGCGCTGGGAGCGGCTTTTTTGTGGTAGAATAAATTACTGCGTATCGCTGGCCTCGCCCGATTCCGGCGTGCTTCCGGGCAGGAGGTACGCGCCCGTAACCACGTCGTCCAGTATCGCCATCACATAGGGCATGCCTCGGCCCTGTTTCCCCTCCAGATGAATCTCCCCTGCAGAGATTGCGCTGGCGGCGCTTTTATACTGCGTCCACAGCACCGTGCGGGTAGGATCGTCCAGTAGCAGCGCGGCCGCGACACAGGAGCCGTTGGATTTGCTTTTGTTGAAATAGAAAGCTTTTACACCTTTACCGCCGCGCGCCTGCGGCTCGAAGTCCATAAACGGCACGCGCTTGCCAAAGCCGCGTTCGCTCATCATCAGCACCTGCCCGTTGGCCTTGGGCTGCGCGACGAAAATCAACTCGTCCCCGGCTTCCAGCGTCACGCCCTTCACGCCCGAGGTGGTGCGCCCCATAACGGAAAGGCTGTCCGCGGGGATGCGGATGCTCATGCCTGCGCGGGTGAGCAGCAAAAGGTCGCTTGCGGCATCCAGCGGCAGCACCGTCAGCAGGCGGTCGCCCTCCCGCAGGTTGACGGCGGCGAACTTTTGCCGGCGCACGTCGTATTCGGCGGCTGCGGTGCGTTTCAGCTGGCCGCCCTTGGTAACAAACAGCAGATCCGGCATGGCGCGCAGTTCCTCAGCGGTCAGGCAGAGCAGATAAGCGGGAACCTCGTCTGCTTCGATGCCCGCCAGTACCCCGCTTAAAAGCGAACCGCGCTGGTTGGGTTTGTTGCTTTCGGGCAGCGTGCCTACGTCCAGCGTGTAGCAGTTGCCCAGATTGGTAAACAGGTAAAGCGTGCGGTCGGTATCCGTTTCAAACCGCCACAGGGGCAGATCATCCAGATTGTTGTTTTCCATGCTGACGGGAGGGAGCTTCTGGTAGAATTTCGGGTACATACGCCGCAAATAACCCGCGCGGGTGAAGGTGACCGTGGCGACTTCGGCCACGTGTTCCTCCTCGGCGGTCACGGCTTCCACTACGTTGTTGGGGTGCTCTAATGCGGTGCGGCGGTCGTCGCCGTATTGGGCGGCGATAGCGCGCAGCTCTTCCTTAACGACCTTCATGAGTTTCCTCTCATCCGCGAGGATGGCCATAAGTTTTTCGATCAGCCGGAGCAACTCCGCGTATTCTTTGCGCAGGGTCTCAATTTCGAGCCCCGTCAGGCGCTGCAGGCGCAAATCCAGCACGGCCTGCGCCTGTATCTCGTCCAGATCGAAGTGGGATATCAGCCCCGCCTTGGCTTCCTTGGGGGTCTTGCTGGCGCGGATGAGCGCGATGATCGCGTCCAGATTATCCACCGCGATGATCAACCCCGCCAAAATGTGCGCCCGGGCTTTGGCGCGGTCCAGCTCGTACTGTGTGCGTGCGAAGATCACGTTGCGCTGATGGCGGATATAATAGCGCAGCACACGGCGCAGGCTCATCAGCCTCGGCTTGCCCTCGGCGATGGCGACCATGTTGACGCCGAAGGTCACCTGCAGATCACTGTACTTAAACAGGTAGCCAAGCACCTTTTCCGCGTCGGCTTCCTTGCGCACCTCCACCACGGCGCGCATCCCGGTACGGTCGCTCTCGTCGCGAATGTCGTAGATGCCGCCCAGCACGGCTTTTTTTTCTTCACTGAGCTTTAAAATCTTTTCCAGCATCGCGGCCTTGTTGACTTGATAGGGCACCTCGGTAATCACGATCATCTTGCGGCCAGCGGGGCCGTTTTCAATGTGGGTGCGCGCGCGAAGCGTAAGCTTGCCGCGGCCGGTCGTGTACGCTTCACGGATTGCCGGGGTATCCAATAGCACCCCGCCGGTGGGGAAGTCCGGCGCGGGCATGATGCGCATCAGCTCTTCCACGGTGATGTCGGGGTTGTCGATCTGCGCGATAACGGCGCTCACGCACTCGCGCAGGTTATGCGGCGGAATGTTGGTGGCAAGGCCGATGGCGATGCCGCTGGCGCCGTTGACCAGAAGGTTTGGGTAGCGGGCCGGCAGCATGTCCGGCTCTTTTAAGGTATCGTCAAAATTGAGGCGGAAGGAGACGGTATCCTTGTCGATGTCCCGCAGCATCTGAATGGCCAGCGGCGTCATGCGCGCCTCGGTGTAGCGCATGGCGGCGGCAGAGTCGCCGTCGATGGAACCGAAGTTGCCGTGGCCGTCCACCAGCTGCCCGCGCATGCTGAAATCCTGCGCCATGCGCACCAGCGATTCGTAAACGCTGCTGTCGCCGTGGGGATGGTACTTGCCCAGACAGTCACCTACGATACGCGCGCACTTGCGGTGCTGGTTTTCCGGCTGGAGGTTCAATTCCAGCATCGTGTACAGGATGCGCCGCTGCACGGGCTTCAGGCCGTCCTCCACGCGGGGGATGGCACGCTCCATGATGATGTGCTCGGCGTAGGGGATCATGCTGTTGTGCATGACCTCTTCCATGGGCATCTGGATGATGCCGGGGATGAGGTTGTTACTGTCCGGCATGCTCATCCCTCGCTTTCAGCGTATCGCTCAATTCCGTAAAGCTGTCTGTGCGGTTGAAATTCGCGTTCTGGCTGATGTACTCGCGCCGCGGTTCCACCTTGTCGCCCATCAGTATGGTTACGCGCTTTTCCACCAGCGCCGCGTCCTCGATGGTCACCTGCAAAAGCTTGCGCCCGGCAGGGTCCATGGTGGTGGACCAAAGCTGCTCCGGGTTCATTTCGCCCAGACCCTTATAACGCTGGATGGTATAGTTTTTGCCGCCTTTGGTGAGCTTCTGGAGCTCCGTATCGTCGTACGCGTATTCCAGCCGCGTGCCCCGGGCCACGCGGTAAAGCGGCGGCATACCGATATACACGTGCCCTTCGGTAATCAGCTCACGCATGTAGCGGTAAAAGAAGGTTAGCAATATCGCACGGATATGCGCACCGTCCTGATCGGCGTCGCTTAAAATGATCACCTTGTGGTACTTGAGCCCCTTGAGGCTGAAACTTTCGTCGATGTTGGTGCCCAATGCCGTGATGATGGAGCGGAACTCTTCGTTGGAAAGCACCTGATCCAGCCGCTTCTTTTCTGCGTTCAGGGGCTTGCCCCGCAGCGGCAGAATGGCTTGAAAACGCCGGTCGCGCCCCTTCTTGGCGCTGCCGCCGGCGCTGTCGCCCTCCACGATAAACAGCTCGTTCGCCTCCGGCTTGTGACCCGTGCAGCTGGACAGCTTTCCCACCAGAGGCGCGGCCTCCAGCGCGGATTTGGTGCGCGCCACATCCCGCGCCTTGCGGGCGGCTTCGCGCACATGCGCGGCGCGCACGGCCTTTTCAATCAGCTGCTGGGCCAGTTCCTGATGCTTTAAGTCCTCGAAATAGGCGGTAAGCTGCTGGGTCAATATCGTTTCCACCGCCGGGCGCACCTCGGTATTGCCGAGCCTCCCCTTGGTCTGCCCCTCGAACTGCGGGTTTTTCACCATCACGAGCATCACTGCGGTCATACCCTCGCGAAAATCGTCGCCGTTGAGGTTGGCATCCTTATCCTTGAGCACTCCAAAGCGACGGGCAAAATCGTTCATCACGCGGGTGTAGGCGGCACGGAAGCCCGTTTCGTGCGTGCCGCCCTCACTGGTAGGGATGTTATTGACGTAGGAAAACACGTTTTCGGTATAGCTGTCGGTGTATTGGACGGCGATGCGCAGCAGGATGTCGTCGCGGGCGCCTTCCAGATAGATCGGTTCCTCAAACAGCGGGGTTTTATCGGCGTCCAGGTATTTTACGTAATCCGCGATGCCGCCGTCGAAGCGGAACACCTGCGAGCCTGCGTAGGACTGGGTGGGTGCGGCGCCCGCCTGCGGTTGGTTCTCGTCGTTTTCGTCCAGTTCGTCGGACGCGTCCGCCACCGATTGAAGGGGGGCGGTATCCCGCTCGTCCACAAAGGTGATCGTCACGCCCCTATTGAGGTACGCAAGCTCCCGCAAACGGCGCGCGACGGCCTCGCCGTTGAAAACGAGGGTTTCAAATACGCGGTCGTCGGGCATAAAGCGCACCAGCGTGCCACGTTTGCGGGTGTTGCCCACCGCCGCAAGCGGCGCCGTGGGCCGACCCGCGACGATCTTTTTGAGCTCCGGGTCAAACCGGCTTTCAAAGCGCATCTGGTAATGGCGGAAATCGCGGTACACATCCACCAGCATCCAGGCGGAGAGAGCGTTGACCACGCTTGCGCCCACACCGTGCAGGCCGCCGGAATAGCTGTAATTATCGTTGTTGAACTTGCCGCCCGCGTGCAGCTTGGTGTAGATCACTTCCACGCCGGATACGTTGAGCGTCGGGTGCATATCCACCGGCACGCCGCGCCCGTCGTCAAAAATGCTGGCGGAATTATCCTTGTGCAGGGTAACTTCAATGTTGTGGGCAAAGCCTCCCATGGCTTCGTCCACGGCATTATCGACGATTTCCCACAGCATGTGGTGCAGCCCGCGGGAGCCGGTGGAGCCGATGTACATGCCCGGCCGCATCCGCACCGCATCCAGCCCTTCGAGCACCTGTATGTTCTGTGCGCCGTAGGTCAAACGAATCTCTCCTTTTGTGAAAAACAAAAGCTATGGGATGTTCCATAACGAAAGTATAGCATATTCGCAAAAGGGTTCACAAGTCAAGATGCTTTTTTTGCGCCGCCATGCCTGCGCTTGTCGCCTCCGGGGCTTCGTGGTATACTGATACGGCTCGCCGTTTCCGGCGCGCTGCCGCAGAAGAGAGGGGGAGTGGACAATGGCGAAACGCAGGGATTGGACGCAATGGTTGGTAACGGCGCTGAC
>JAJFVI010000290.1 GCA_021371895.1 Eubacteriales bacterium
AGTTGTTCGTAAAAATAGATGATAAGAGTAAAGAATCGGGGAGAGCCATTAATTGTGGCAGCCCCTGATTTATATAAAAACTATGCCGTTAAGCTGAGTTTATCTGCTGTAATATTAATCCCAGCTAATTCGATATAATAACAGTTCTAGCTAAAAGTATCGCACAGGTTGATTTGTTCAACCTTTATCAACTGCAAATCCATTGATTTCCTTCTGCTTACCAACTAAAATATAGTCAGAGGTGATTGATATGAAGGAAATTAATATTGCAAAAGTGCTTGTCACTAAGCGCAAGGAAAAGGGCATCACCCAGGATGAGCTGGCAAATTACATTGGCGTGTCCAAGGCATCCGTTTCCAAATGGGAAACCGGGCAGAGCTATCCGGATATCACGCTGTTGCCGCCGCTGGCCGCTTATTTCAACATCAGCATCGATGATTTGATGGGCTACCAGCCCCAGATGGAGAAAGGCGCTATCCGCCGACTGTATTTTCGCTTGGCACGCGATTTTGCCGAAAAACCATCGGACACGGTTTTTTTAGAATGTCGGGAAATCATCCGCAAGTATTACGCCTGCTTTCCCCTGCTGCTCAAAATGGCGGCGTTGTTCATCAACCACCATATGCTCATCACCGGGGCGGAGGAACGCGCGGCGTTACTTAGCGAAGCGGCGACACTCTGCGAGCGGGTGCGCACCGAAAGCGGCGATGTGGCCTTGGGCAAGGAAGCTGTATCGCTGGAAGCAGCCTGCCGCATGCTGCGTAGCGATCCGCAGGGCGTGCTTGATCTGCTGGGTGAGCAAGTCGGCCTGTTCTCTACCGACGGCGCGCTGATCGGGCAAGCGTACCAGATGCTTGGCAACGCGGAAAAGGCGAAGGAAACGGCACAGATTGGCCTGTATCAGCATCTGGTGATGCTTGTAGGCGAAACGGCCACTTACCTGACCCTGTGCGCGGAGGACAAGCCCCGCGCGGCGGAAATCATCCGCCGCACGCTGATCGTATGCGACGCGTTCCAGCTGGAAGCGCTGCACTCCAACACCATGGCGCAGTTCTACCTTGCAGCGGCGTACGCGGATTGCCGGCAGGGCCTGGTGGAGGACGCGCTTGCCATGCTCGGGCGGTATACGGCGCTGTGCCGCAGATTTTCCTTCACATTACACGGCGATGCCTACTTCGACGCGCTCGACGCATGGTTTTCACGTTTCGATTTGGGCGCGGAGGCGCCGCGCAGTGAAAAACTGATCCGCGAAAGCATGCTCGCGGCAGTTGCACAGAACCCTTCGTTTCAATCCCTTGCGGACGATCCGCGCTTTCAAATGCTGGTCGCACAGCTGCGGGCAGGCGCTTCGCCCGCGCAATAACCCCTACAAAGATCGTGAACGTCAAACATGCATGATATTGAGGAGGTATTTTAAATGGATAAGCTCACACCCTATCTTCCTTTCCTGATTCCCATCCTGATCATTGAACTGGCGTTAATGCTTACGGCGCTCGTGCACGTGCTCCGTCACCCCCATTATCGTTTCGGTTCCAAACCCCTCTGGATTATCGTCGTCGTGGTTTTCCAGATCATTGGCCCGATTGTGTATTTCGCGTTTGGCAGAGGCGAAGAATGATGGACATATTGTGCCTTGAACACCTGCGAAAGTCCTTTGGGGACAAGGCCGTAATCCACGACCTGTCGCTCGCGGTACCGAAAGGCTCGGTGTACGGTTTTCTGGGCCCAAACGGGGCGGGAAAAACCACCACCATGAAGATGATTCTGGGTTTGCTCAAGGCAGACGCCGGTACCATAACCGTCTGTGGCGAGCCGGTACGCTTTGGGGAAACGAAAACCAACCGGCATATCGGCTACCTGCCGGATGTTCCGGAATTCTACGGCTACATGCGCGCCAAGGAATACCTGCGCCTCTGCGGCGAAATCGCCGGGATGAGCGTCCAACAGATCAGCCAAAAGAGCAGCGAACTGCTTTCCCTTGTTGGGCTTTCCGGCAACAACCAGAAGATCGCCGGCTACTCCCGTGGTATGAAACAGCGGCTGGGCATTGCGCAGGCGCTGCTGAACGACCCGAAGCTGCTGATCTGCGACGAACCGACCTCTGCGCTTGATCCGGTGGGCCGCAAAGAGATACTGGAAATTCTCCACCGTGCGCGGGAAAAAACTACCGTACTCTTTTCCACGCACATCCTGTCGGATGCGGAGCGCATCTGCGACCACGTTGCGGTGTTAAACGAAGGGCGGGTAACGCTAAACGGTACGCTGGATGAACTGCGTAAGCAGCACGGGCAGGGCCGTCTGCTCGTCGAGTTCTCTTCGCAGGATGATCTGGACCGCTGCCGTCAATTGCCGGAGCTCACCCAGAGCTTCATCGGCGCGCAGATCGAGGGATATACCGCCATCCTTTGTGTGCCAGACCTACCCGCTGCGGAAACCGCGCTGCTGTCCGTGCTGGTGCGGGAGAGCATTCTGCCCAACCGGCTGGAAAACCAGGAGCCGACACTCGAAAGCCTGTTTATGGAGGCCATACGATGAATGCCTTTACCGCTTTTTTCAAAAAAGAATTATCCGAAGCCGCGCACACGCATAAGCTCACGGTCATGGGTCTGGTTTTTCTCCTTTTTGGAATGATGAACCCCCTGACGGCCAAGGTGCTGCCGGATATTCTGGCCGGCGTGATGCCCGATGGTATCACCATCACGCTGGCCACACCTACCGCCTTGGATTCCTGGGCACAGTTTTTTAAAAACGTGCCGCAGATGGGGCTGATTGTAATGGTGCTCCTGTATGGGGGCATGCTCGCCAACGAGCTGAGCCGGGGGACGCTGACCCAGCTTTTAACGCGCGGACTTCCCAGAAAAACTGTCGTACTCGCGAAATTTTCTGCGGCAAGCCTGGTTTGGACTGCCGCCTATGCGCTGTGCTTCTTCGTAACCTACGCCTATACCGTCTATTTCTGGCCGGAGGGATCGACCACCGGGCTCCCGCTCGCCGCGTTCAGCCTGTGGGTTTTTGGCCTCATGCTCCTGTCCACGCTCCTGCTGGGAGGTGTGCTGTTTAAGAACAGTTATGGCTGCCTGTTGCTGACCGGCGGGTTGGTTGCCCTGCTGTCGCTGCTCAACATACTGCCGGCAATGCAGGCCGTGAACCCGATGGTGCTCCCTTCCAACGGCATGGCGCTGCTTTCCGGCACTTTCCCCGCATCCGGTTTCGTAACGCCTCTGCTGGTCACCGGCGCGATCATCATGTCGATGTTATCGGGCACGATCTTCCTGTTCAACCGAAAAGCGTTATAACGATCTGTTTGCATGCAAAACCACCGGATGCGCCGGTGGATTTTCCTATGCGGGCAAAACCCCGCATGCCAGCTGCGCCTCACACCGCGTTGGTACGGCCTGACCTTTGCAGGGGGCTTGTTACCATACCCGCTTAACGGCTTACGTGCCTTGCTTTAGCGATCTGGCAGAAATGCGCCGATCGGTATCAGGATCATCGTCCGGTGAGGCAGCGACAACTAAAATCAAACCGCTTTCGTGCCATGAGAACGTTTGGGGGAATCCCTTGTGATACGATGGTCTATTATGATATAATCCGACTAACATATGGTTGCTGATAGCTGGTCTATGCCGATTCCAGCTCCTATCCAATCGGTCTTGCGACGCTTTCGCCCATCCTTTGTCGTAAACACGCAACGCAGGCGTCACACCGCTTCGATTCCGCTCCGCATAAGATCGTAAAATCACCCGAAACCTATGATATGTCTAAGCAAAAGATCGCATTGGTATGTCGGAATGAGCGGCCTGCGCTTTCTTAGGCAGTACCGCGTCAAAAAAGCGGAGTGTGGATCAAGGGCAGAGGGCGGAATGGCTGTTTGAACAGGCAATGACACCCTCCGCAATCACTTGCAACCTGGGGCTGATCATAACCCGCCCCGGAGAACATCGCAACGTACCCATAAATCGTATTTTATTGAGGCGAATCCTAATGAAATATTCACCCAGCGGAACGCTTTGCCCCTATTATTATAGGGGGGGAGAACTCCACCCCCTATAATACGGAAGTTTTTTCGCAGACAAAGACCGATTATTGGCGGTCATGAAAGCCGAGGAGGACTTTATCCTGCTATCCCCCGGAAGAAAGAACCGCCGAATCTGGATTGATCTTTATGAGACAAATCTGACCGACGACGTGATAGAAGCCTTGCTATCGCATCTGCAAAAGATTGATGAAAAGGTGTTCCGGCTGTGCCTCGTAGGCTGTTCCTTGCTGAAGCGGGAAAAGATTGCGCGAAAAATGACGAGAAAGAAGATGGATATGGCGAAACAAATCCGGTTCTTTTCCGATCCGGAAAAAGCGAAGCAATGGCTTGTCCGTGAATAGATACCCATGAAACAGCCTCAACAGCGGAAGACGCGAGGACAATGATTATGAATGTATAGATATCGTTCTACCTAACAACTGTATCATTGAAACGGCGACCTGTTATCACATCATAATTTGGGAGGATGCCAGCATGATAAAAATCATGAGACGCAGGTGTTTTGCGTTGATCCTGTCACTGATGTTGGTGCTAAGCAGTACGGCATTTGCGTTTGAAACCGAGATGGTATCCGAGGTCGATTTTGGCGAGTATGGCCAACAGGCGTATCAGTACCTTCAGTATATTGACAAACATCTTCCTGATCGTGACAGCGACGGCGGCAAGAATACCCTCGAAGCGCAGCAATGGATTATTTCCGAATTAATGAGAGCCGGGTATACGGACGATCAGATCCAATTGCAAGATTTTACATTCGAAAACGAGGATGAAGATGAGATAACCACCCAGAATATCATTGTGACCCTGCCTGGCCAATCTGCCTCTCAAATCATCGTCGGCGCTCATTACGACGGCACCGGCACCGGCGACAACGGCTCCGGTACAGCCCTGCTGCTGGAAACGGCATGCCGCCTCGTGAAGGGCGATAAACTCAAGGAAACATTGGCGTTTGCCTTCTTTGGGGCCGAGGAAAACGATACCGACGGCTCCGCCGCCTACGCCGCGGCAATGTCTGATAAGGAAGTTGCCAATACCGCGTTTATGATCAACATGGACTCCATCATCTGCGGCGATTTTTGTTACCTGTATGGCGGCGTTGCTGATTTTAAAAAAGAGCGGGTTGTCGATACAGATGCGTTTGAAAAGGTCTATGCCATAAGCCAGCGGCTGGGCCTTGGGCTCCATTTAATCCCCTGGACATTTGATGACCCCGCGCCTGGCTTTGATACGCCTGACTATCCTTCGCCTTCCGTGGGCGACTGGAGCGATCATATCAGCTTTGCGGAACGAGGCATACAGTATGTATACATCGAAGCGAGTAATTGGGATATCCCCGGCCCCGATAAACAATACGACGGAGATAGCGAGACAGCCGATGTCGGCAGGATCATGCATACTAAAAATGATACCCTGTCCAAAATCGAAAAATTCTTCCCCGGTCGCGCGCTGTACCACCTGCAAGTATTCTCGTTGCTGATCAACACGGTACTCACGGAAAAATAACAGATTGATAAAACATGGTTTGCCCCGCATCGTCCGACATTATGATAGGCTCTCTGCCATGCTGGATAAGCTGTCCTATGGGATATTTTCATAATCTGTGACCTTCCAGACCGTCCTTACGCATGGCGTGTACAACCCGTTTCGCGTGCCCGGCAACGGAAACAGGTTGCGCAACGTCCGGCGTGAAGGCGCATACGCGGCACCAGTTTACCCATAAAATAAAGAAGCGAATACGCCAAAGAGCATCCCTCGGGCGACTGAGGAATGCCCTTTTAGCTGCGGTTGCTTTTCATCACAGGCGGACTGCTGCTTACGCTTGCGGGCATTTCAAGGCTGTCCAACGTTTTCATTGCCCTGTTTATCGGCTGTTTTGATCTGCCTTTGATCCATAAGTTTCTTTTTATACCGTTTGATTGCTTTCATCCTTTAAAAATGGGATGACCAAGCAGGTTTTTCCCGCCATGCTGGTATCCAGATACATTACTACGGATTTCTCCATAAAAA
>JAJFVI010000301.1 GCA_021371895.1 Eubacteriales bacterium
GGCTAAAACAAGCGAACAACATACAGGCTGCGATGTGCTCGGGCACAAGCACACAGGCCCAGTCGAGAAAAGCGTTTTCACAAGGTGGATCACGCTAGCGATATGTAACATTCCGGGCAAACTGTTTGACTTCTCAGGGGCCGTGTGCTATTGTAAAATCCAGCAACACAAAGCCATTGGCATTTGGGAGGTAGACGGGGAATGCAGTCGCAGCAGCGAGCCGCGCAGGCGGACGCGAACGCGGAGAAACTCCCGTATTGGAGCGGCCGACTAAGCCACCCTTTTTACAGCAAGGTAATCAAACGGGTACTGGATCTGTTGCTGGCTCTTACGCTGCTGCTGCCGGGACTATTGGTGATGCTGCCCATCGTGCTGGCGGTAAAATGCACCTCCAGAGGGCCGGTGTTCTATCGGGCGCTGCGCGGCGGGTACCACAACGTGCCATTTTCCATCCTCAAGTTCAGAACCATGGTCGTCGGTGCGGATCAGTACGGCGGTACCACAGGGCTTGACGATTCCCGTGTGACGCCTGTGGGGCATATGCTCAGGCGGACGAAGCTGGATGAGCTGCCCCAACTGTTCAACATCCTTGCCGGGGATATGAGTTTTATCGGCCCCCGGCCGGAACTGCTGAAGTATACCTCTCGCTATACCGGGGAACAAGAGTGTATCCTTTGGGTGCGGCCGGGCATCAGCGACCCCAGTTCCATCCGGCTGATCCGTCTGGACGAAGTGGTGGGGCATGACGACCCCGAAGGCGTGTATGAACATACGATTCTGGAAGAGAAAAACCGTATGCGCGTGGAATACGCCATGCGACAATCTTTCTGGCTGGATGTAAAACTGCTTTTGAAGACCGTCGTTTGCGTGGGCGAAAAGCTGATCGCGGTTCAGCCCGCGGCACGCAAATCCTGACGGGACCGGATTTTTGCGCTTCGCGCCCGGATGAAAAAGGAGTGGCCATCATGAGCTTTGAAAAAAGCAGGTCTTTAGCGTATCAGGTACGCCGGCAAGCGCTGGATATGACCAGCCTGGGCGGCACCGCGCATATCGGAAGTATTTTCTCTATGGCGGATATCGTAGCCGTGCTGTACGCGGACGTACTGCGCCATGACCCGAAGAACCCGGCGTGGCCTGAGCGCGACAGGTTGATTTTAAGCAAGGGTCACGCGGGAGCGGGCATCTATGCGGCACTCGCGGAATGCGGCTATTTTCCCTTAAGCGAATTGAAAACGCATTGCCAAAACGGCAGCCACCTCAGCGGCCACGTAAGCCACAAGGGCGTTCCCGGCGTGGAAGCAAGCACAGGCTCGCTGGGGCAGGGGTTACCCATGGCCTTGGGCATGGCGATGGCCGCCAAAATGAATGGGGAAACACACCGCGTGTACTGCATTATCGGCGACGGAGAATGCGACGAGGGCGCCGTTTGGGAAAGCGCGCTGATCGCCAATCAATATAAGTTAGACAACTTCATTGTCACGATCGATTTTAATAAAATTCAATCCCTTACCAGCGTGGAGAAAACCATCAAGTTGGAACCGCTGGATACGAAGTGGGCAAGCTTCGGCTGGCATGTGATCCGTATTGACGGGCACGACCACGCCGCGCTGCATGCCGCCTACGACGAGGCGCAGGCTGCCCTGGGACAGGGCAAGCCGATTGTGATCGTCGCCGACACCGTAAAGGGCAAAGGGGTCAGCTTTATGGAGAATAACGTGCTGTGGCACTACCGCACCGCGCGCGGCGAGGAGTACGATGCGGCGCTCAGGGAACTGGAGGCGCAAAAGCCGTGAGAGATACCTTCACCCGTTGTCTGCAGCAGGCGGCCCGCGATAACCAAGATCTTGTGCTGGTGACGGGCGACCTCGGTTTCGGTGTGCTTTTTCCCTTTATGCAGGAATTTCCCGACCGTTTTATCAACGCCGGTATCTCGGAGCAGGCGATGATGAGCATGGCCGCCGGCATGGCGCTGGAAGGCAAGACGGTTGTGGTGTACTCCATCGGTAATTTTCCAACATTGCGCTGCCTGGAACAGATACGCAACTGCTGTGCCTACCATGAGGTGAAGGTTAAAATCGTCTGCGTCGGCGCGGGCTTCACATACGGTACGCTGGGTATGACCCACCACGCGACCGAAGACATGAGCGCACTGCGCATGTTGCCGGGCGTCACGGTATTCGCCCCGGCCGATAAGGTAGAGACCGAGGCGGTCATGGCGCGCTTCCTCACCGAACCGGGTGTTGCGTACCTGCGCATCGGGCGCGGCGGCGAACCCGTGTTCCACGACGACGAAAGCCTGCAAGGGTATGAAACTGGCAAGGCTGTGCCGTATTGCGAGGGCAGGGACGCGTACATCCTTACCGCGGGCGGCATCCTCGCAAGCGCGGTGGAGGCACAGAAGCTGCTGACCGAGCACGGCTATAGCGTGGGGGTAGCCAGCTTTCCCACCGTGAAGCCCATCGACGAGGCCTATCTTGAAGACCTATGTGCCAGAGTGCCGGTGTTGTTTACGTTGGAAGAACATACGATCATCGGTGGCTTCGGCGGCGCGGTGTGCGAGGTTGTCGCCGGGTTACGGCAAAACCGGGCGCGGGTAGTGCGCTTTGGTATGAACGACGTTTATTGCGATGTCGTGGGCAGTCAGGCGTATCTGGAGGCCCATTACGGGCTGGATGGGCCGGGCGTCGCGGCAAAGGTGCAGGCCGTGCTGGAAGGCAAAATGTGAAAAGCTACGGGCTGGAGCACGTGCAGGCGGAGCTGGCCGCGGTGCTGGCCGACGCCGTGCGCGTATTGGAAGAAAATCGCCTGCCGTACTGCGTGATGTGCGGCACACTGCTGGGCACCGTTCGTCACAAGGATTTTATCCCCTGGGACGACGACGTGGATCTGTCGCTGCCCCGCGAAAGTTATGAGCGGTTTGCGGCGCTCTACCCCGCGCAATGCGGCACGGGTTACGTATTGGACGTTTCCGAAACGTGGGTGCCGCGCGTGCGCAAGGCGGGCAGCGAAGCGTTTGTGGATCTTTTCGTGCTCGACCCCCTTCCCGACGGACGGCAGGCCCGCGCGTGGAAGCTTTTCCGGCTGCGCATGCTGCAGGGGATGCTCAAGGAAAACCCGGAGTATGAGCGTTTTTCCCCGACGAAACGGATGCTGTTATGGAGCACGCATGCGCTGGGACTGCCATTATCTAAAGCGGCTAAGCTGCGGGCGTATGCCCGCGTGGCACGAAGCGGCAGGGGAGCGCAAGTACACATGAGCACCGGCGCGTATGCCCTGCTGGGCATGGCTTTTGACCCCGGCGTGTTCGATCATCCCCAACCAGCGCCGCTGGGGGCACTGACCGTGCGCGTGCCGCAGGACGCCGACGCGGTGCTTACCCGGCTGTACGGTGCTGATTATATGACCCCGCCACCCGAAAACGAACGCTTGCCGCGGCATCGGACTGATCGCTGATCCCCGCAACCCTGCGGACATGGGCGCGGGTTTGCCTGCGAAGCACCGCGCGCTCTCCTTGGATTATTGATAGCACCCTGCCGACTTCGCTGACTGGAACGATGGCGGGCAGGAACTGCGGCAACCGGCGATAACGGGGGATACGACATTGAATAAACGTACCAATACCCGCACGTCGCGTTTCGTGCAAAACACTGTGTTTACAGGCGCCTATCAGGTTACGGCGATGCTGATGGGCTTTGTTACCCCGCGCCTGATGATGCTTTTCTATGGCTCGCAGATCAACGGGCTCATCGTATCGGCCAACGAATTTCTCACTTATTTCAGACTGGTGGAGGCCGGGTTGGCGTCCGCGGCGGTCTATAGCCTGTATAAACCGCTTTCGGAACGGGATCATGAAAGCGTCAGCGCCATCGTTTCAGCCGCGCGGCAGTACTATAACATCGCGGGCTGGATGTTTATCGGTCTGACGCTGATATTCGCGATTATCTATCCTTTCATCGTCCCGATCAACACGCTTTCCGGTAACCCGATGGATTACTGGAGCGTGCTTTTGCTCATCTGTGCCATGGGTGTTTCGGGGGCGCTTGAGTTTTTCACGCTGTCCCGTTATCGGGTACTGCTGACAGCCGACCAGCGCACGTTTATGGTAAGCCTTGCCAGCATGAGCTCGCTTCTGCTGCAGACGACGGTCATCGTGGTGCTGGCTTACCTGAAAGTGGATATTATCCTGTTGCGGCTTGCGGCATCGCTGACCATCGCCATCCGACCGCTGATCCTCGGCCATTATGTTAAAAAGGTGTACCCGCAGATCAACGCCTTCGCCAAACCCAACAAGGCCGCGCTCGCGCGCCGGTGGGATGCGATGTACCAGCAGTTTACCACCGCGTTCCATCAGGGCGCCGCAGTGATACTGACCACCATCATCACCCGCGACGCGGCGATGATCTCGGTATACGGAACCTACAACATGGTGACGGTCGGGTTGTGGGGCATCCTTAAAATGACCACCACCGGCATTTATTCCGGCTTTGGCGACCTGATTGTACGCGAACAGCGGGAGAAGTTTCAGCAGGCGTATCGGGATTTCGAGTATTTATATCTTTTTGTGACTACCGTACTGTTTTCCGTCGCGGCTGTCCTGATCGTCCCCTTCGTGGTGCTGTATACCGATAAGATTACCGACGCCAATTACTCCGCGCCTCTCATCGGCATCATGGTCGTGCTGGAGGCGGTGAGTGACCACGCTAAAATGCCCATGGATCTGATGATTACCGCAAGCGGGAAATTCAGGGAAACGAGGCACCATTGCACAGCGCAGGTACTGACGGCCGTTGGCCTGGGGCTGGGGCTGGGCTATTGGGGCCTGCAGACCAGTATGACGATGGCGATCGTGGGCATCTTGTCGGGCATCATCCTTTCCAACATCCTGCGCTCAATCCTGCAATTGTATTTCGTGCCAAAGTACATCACGCATTTGCCCTGGCAATGGACGCTGAAACGAATGCTGCGCATGTTTTTGGAGGTGGCGCTCATCGCGGGGCCGTTCCTCGCGTTTCATTTGCTCAACATCAACGGTTTCTTTAAGTGGATCACGCTGGCGGTGCCGCTGTGCATCTACGCTTCGGCGGTCACGTTTGGCTTCGGATGGATCTTTGAGCGCGAAAGTGTGAAATCGCTGCTGGGACGCACGAAATTCATGTTTCAAAGGGAGAGATGACGACGCTTGCGAAGGTTAACCTCTTCGACGCGGTTAACGCCGTACTCGGGCTGTGTACCAGTACGAGTGGATCGGGCGCATCAACAACAACGCACTAAGCGTCGTGCAGGTGGAGAACCGCACGCTGGATTTTCATGCGCATGAGCAAAGCGACGAATTGTTCCTGATTTTGGAAGGTGAACTGACGCTGGAAACCGGCGACGGTCTGCTGCCGCTGAATGCGGGGGAGATGGTGATAATTCCCTGCGGGATGCGCCGCCGGCCCATCATCGCCGCACGGGTGAAGCTGCTGCTGATGGAGTATGATACTATTTCAAAACCTTAACGCATCGATCTTACGGCGCTTTTGCCCCGTGACTTCGTCGCGAAGTCTCGACGTAGCCCCGCTACGCCTTCGACTCACTCCTCGCCACAGAACAAAATCGCTCGCAAGCTCAAATGTATTAAGGATTTGAAATAGTATGAGGGGACGCTAAACAAAAGCAACAGCGTATCGCCGGACGCGTAACCTTCCGCGACGAGGGTAAAGAAAACGTAAGGAAACATGCGTATACCGTTTATGCGCGCTCAGCTTGCTGAAAAAGCCCTGTATGCGTTGAGCCCCGCGCCACGACAGGGCAGGCCCGTACGTCCGTGTACGCTTCCGCCCTGATCTGGCTTAATTCCTGGCATCCAAGGCTTTCAAGCAAGTTGAATTTCTGCCGGAAAAGCTTGTCAACGATTGGAACCGCACGTATACCGTTTACGCGCGGTCCCTTTGTTTTGGGTGTATTTATGGCGTTTCGTCGCCGCGGGTTCAGGGCTTCATCTCGTGTTGCGGCATCATCCCGTGCGCGCCGGCGTAATCTACGGTGCGGTGGCACAGCGTAACGAATTCCTCGGCGCATATGGGATCATCCTCCTTCAGCCACCGCACGATGGCGCAACGAAAGGCATCGCTGAAGAAGTGGCAATAAAACTCACGAAAGCTTTCGTCCCGGATCGCCTGGCGCAGGTACGCACTTAAGATCGCTTCCAACATTTCGTTGAAGGTGTCGGCGAAGGCATTCTGCCCTTCAATAGCGAAGGCGTTAACATAAAACGAACGGTTCCCGGCAAAGTATTCGCACACGCGGCGCAAATAATGCCACAGATCCGTCTGGGCCGTGGTATCCAGCAGCTGCATGAACTCGCTGTAAAACACCCAGTTGAGCAGGTCGTATTTATCCTGAAAATGATAATAAAAACTTTTGCGGTGCATACCGCAATGTTCGCAGATTTCCCCGACGCTGATTTTGTGGAAGGGCTTTACTTGCATCAGGGTTTTCAGAGAGGCGCCCAGCGCCCGTTTAGTGATATTAGCCTCGGGCATGGAGCGCACCTCTCTCAGCGATGGTGATGAACGCGCGGCATTGTCAGCCAGATCAGTTCTTCCAGCGTGTGCTCCCGCAGGTTCAGGTTTCCGGCGCTTGCGGGGTAGAGAACCGAGCCGTCCGGGCCGAGCGCAAGCATGCAATGCTCGTCCGAAATGATGTGGTCCACCTGCTGCAAATCGTCGTACAGATCCATGGGGAACAGCGGATAACGGCCGTGGCCGCGCAGGGATAGCACCTCGTCGTTAACGCGCTTGCGCGTCCCGGCATCGCAGGTGAGCGACGGGATCAGGAATAGAAAGGGGTATCCCTGATTGATGACCGTCTGTAAAAAGGCATCTGAGAGCAGAACATCCGCGTTTATTGCATTATATTCGCAATTCAACCCGAACATCCTCTTTTTTTGCATGAGGAGCGCGCCGATTTCGGGGTAGGTGGAACTGCCGCCACGGGGGACGAAAAGGGTATTGCTTAGCAGCTCGTCGCTGGCGGCCAGGCGTTCGTTCGTGCTTACGTCGGTGGAAAACAGAAAAAACGCACTGCCGGAAAAACGCTGGGCTACAGCGAACAGCGATTCCAACGCGGCCGTACGTTCGGCAATGAAGAGAAAATAGCTGTAAATGCCCAACTTTTGCCCCTGCTCCACCAACGCGGCCAGATCCAGCGCACGCGGAGCGGGAGCAGTAAGATCAATGAGGATCGCCCAGGGGACGTTGACGCCATGTTCTTTTTCGTAAGCGCGGATGACCTTCGCGCCCAGCGT
>JAJFVI010000326.1 GCA_021371895.1 Eubacteriales bacterium
GCGCAGATCAGCCATCAGCGCGTAAATATCCGCTTTCACCTTCACGTCGATACCGCGCGTGGGGCTGTCCAGCACCAGAATATCGGACGCTTTTCCCAGCCAGCGCGCCAGCACCACCTTCTGCCTGTTCCCGCCGGAAAGGGCGGAAACGAACTGCTCGATGCTCGTCATCTTCACGCTCATTTTTTCGGCATGCTCGTCGGCAAAACTACGGAGCTTTTTGCGCTTTAAAAGGTGGTTCTCCGTCAGGTCGTCCACGGAGGGCAGAATGATGTTGTCGCATATGGTATCGTTTAAAATCAGGGATTCGTTATCCCGATCCTTGGAGGCGTAGGCGATGGAATGCCGTATCGCGGCCGGGATGCTGTTAATGGGCGTACCGTCGGCCAGCGTAACGCTGCCTGTACGGTCGAAGGAAGCGCCGAACACGGCTTTGCCCACCTCGTGCATGCCACACTCGCTTAACCCTCCGAACCCGAGAATCTCGCCCCGGTGCAGCGCAAAGCTGACATCGTGGATCTGCCCGGGTACGGTAACGTTCTTTGCGCTCAGCACCGTTTCGCTCAAAACCGGCTCGCCGTAATCGGCGCGATAGTAGCGTTTGTCCAGCTCGCGGCCGACCATCAGGCGCTTGAGCTCGTCCTCGGTCGCATCCGTGCTTGGCACGGTGTCGATCAGTTCGCCGTCGCGCAGAATGGTAATGGTATCCGTGTGCTGGATCACTTCAAAAAGATCGTGGGAAATGAAGATCACGGTGCGGCCGTCGGCCTTGGTGGCGTCCATGAGCTTATAAAGCTCCTCCCGGCCGTACTGGCTTAACGCCGTGGTGGTCTCGTCAATCACGACGACCTGGGGCTTAAAGTACGTTGCCTTGACGATCTCGATAAGCTTGCGATCCTCGAAGTGGAAATTATCGATCATCAGCGAAGCGTTAATGCGCTGGAAACCGTAAGAATCCAGCAGAACCTGCGCTTTGCGGTTCATGGCGGCGGTGTTTTTAATGCCGAAGTGAACGAACGGGTCCTCGCTCCCCAGAAAGATATTCTCCGCGACGGTCAGGCCGGAGAGCGTTCCCATCTCCTGCACGATGATGGAGACACCCGCGTGGTTAGCTTCCACCTGGTTATGGATTTTCAACTCTTTTCCGTTGAGGAGGAAATGACCGCTATCAATGGTGTGTATGCCGCACAGCATGGAGCACAGTGTGGATTTGCCCGAACCGTTCTCCCCAATCAGCCCGCGAATCTCCCCCTGACCGACCTCCAAGGAAACATGATTGACCGCGTGGGTGACGCCAAAACTCTTGTCCACGCCCTGCGCGACCAGGATGGGATCTGCCATGTTCATGCCTCCTTTATTTTGCAGTGGCACCCTTCTGGGGCCGCGCGGTCAGGGCGACGATGGTCAGCAGCGCCGCGCCTGTAACAATGTTCTGCACAGTCGTGGGCGCGCCCAGCGCCACGAAGCCGTTAAAGATGATCGCGATGATAAACTCGCCCACGATGATGGCCGGCACCGCCGTGCCGTATTTGCGGAACGTAACGCCAAAGAAAGTGCCCATCAGCGGCGTAAAATTGCGGGACATGGAGGTCATGCCGGTGGTGGCGGTCATGGAGGTGCCGTAGCTTACGACCAGCACCGCCATGATGCCCACGAAAAGGTGGCACAGCACAAAGCCCATCAATTTGGCTTTTTTTACGTCGATGCCCATGTTCTTAGCGGTGTATTCGTTACTGCCGATGGCGTAACAGTAGGTGCCGATGCGGGTGTATTTCAAAAGAAAATGCGTCAGCAGGAAAGCGGCGAACGCGAGCAGCAGGTTGCCCGGTGCGCTGCCAAACGCCTGTAAGGATGGATCCAGCATCTGCTTCACACCGCCGGCGACGTAATAGGCAACCGATTCGTAAATCAGCATCAGGCCGACGGTGACGATCATCGAAGGGATGTTGAGCTTGATATAGATCAAACCGTTGAGGAAGCCCAACAGCGTCCCGCACAGCACGCACCCGGCCAAAAGCCCCACATAACCGAACTGCTTGGATAGCACGACGCCCACGATGGAGGACAGCACGACGTTCGCGCCGATGGAAAAATCGAACAACCCCATGACGACGATGAAATAAAACCCGCAAGCGCCCACGGAGTAGATGATCGACGACTGCAGGTAGAACGACAGATTATCCAGTCCCCCGAAATTGGACGGGGTCAGTATTTTGAACACAGCAAAGAAAAAAGCTGCCATCAACGCCAGCAGCATCAGCCCGTAATACCGCCCAAAAATCTTGTTGGTTTTGAGCTTCTGAAAGTGAGCGTTCAGACCCATAACGTATCCTTCCTCCGCCCTTTGCTTATTTGGCACGTTATCAATTTCGCCACCTGCATGGCCGGGAGGGTAAACCCGCTTTTTTTCGGGTGCCGCGAACGGATGGAGCCAAGGCGACAAACAATGTTGCCGGGGCAGGCGGCCACCGGCGGTAAATGCCGGAATCCTTTGTAAAAGAGGGGGCTGTCCCCGGGGGAACAGCCCCATGGCGTGTTGCGGATGCGAAGTTGTGTTTACTTGGCGTGGCGCGCTACAACGTCCGCGACGGAGAGGCTGGCGCAGGCTGCCTGCAGCTGTTCGAAGCTGTAATCGGCCATAGCCTTGATCTCGTCGGGATAATAGGGGAGCTCAGTGCCGGTGAAGTACTTGGCGTAAGAGGTGTAATCATCCGAAGAAGCGACGAACATATAGGGGAAGATGACCTCGTAGAAGCCGTCTGTTGATGTGGGGTAATTGCCGCGAATGGCGTTGTACACCAGCAGGAAGGCAAAGTACGGATCGGCGTAATGCCCGCCGGACTCAACGCTGATCGCGCCGGAAGCCAGCTTCTGGTCCAGGTCAGGGAGGAAGTCGGTGGAGGCGACCTGAATCTTGCCGGTCAGGCCCAGACCTTCAATGGCTGCAACCGCGCCGACTAGAGGATCGCCGCCGCCGCCTGCTACGATCAGAGCGTCGATGCCCGGGTTAGCCGCAATGATGGCTTCCGCCGTGGCGCGGCCGGTGTCGGAGGTGGTTCTGCCGTATTGCGGCTCAAGGAGCACGGCCTGATCGTCCGGATGGGCGGTGTTCCACAGCTCGATGCCGGCTTTGTAGCCTTCCCAACGGCCCAGGAACGTGGCGTCACCGGGTTCCCAGCCTTCCAGGCCGATTAATCGGGCGCCCTTTTCGCACAGGATGGTCACCAGGCGGTTGCCGTTGTCCGGTTCGGACTCATGCACCGCGCCTACGTAATAGGGTGAGGACTGGGCCAACGCGTACTCGGTGGGATTATCGGTGGGGTTGATGACGCGGAAGAACTGCGCCAGGTACATCTGGTTCTCCGTACAGGTGTTGATGACGGAGGTCATTTCCGCGGAGGAGGAGTTGCAGATGATCATGCCGTCGCAGCCTGCCATGGCCAACGTTTCCGCAGAGGCCGTAACCTGCTCGGACACGTGCCCCTGGTCGATGTAGATCACTTTAACGCCCAGCGCCTCGGCGGCACTGTCCAGAATACGCTTACATTCACTGCCCAACGTATCGGTCGAACTCCAGATGGACACGCCAATGGTGATGTCCTCCGCCTGTGCGGATACGATGCACAGGCTGAAGATCATTGCGAGGACCATGATAACAGACAGAAGCCTCTTCATGTTTGATTTCCCCCTTATTTAATTGTTTGATCGAGTTTTTTATAGTATAGCTTTCCACAGGGATGAAGTCAAGATAAAAACGGTAAATCTGAGAATATTTATGTACGGACATTAGGCGAATTTTACATCCAGTCCATTAAAAGCTCTCTGCGTCTGCGTTTGGGATCGTAATGACAAAGGCAGACGTTGAAACAAAAATTCGGGGATACTGTTTGCAGCGTTGCTTTTTACGAAGGTGTTGACTGCTTGAAGCGTCTGGGGGACAGCCTACCGGGCGGGCGTTGTTGTGCGGATATACGTACATATTGAGCGCTTACCCAGAGGCTTGACGCATGGGGCGGCGACAGCCGTGCCGCGCGCGGCAGGCACTCGGTTATGTAATAAGCGGAACAAGTGGGGGAATGATGCCGCGGGTACAGGCGGCACACGCCAATAGTCAACAGAATACGAGATCGTAACAAATAGCAGGTTATGAACCCTGCGGCTTGCGCATTCGTCGAGGGGTAATAGTAAAGATCATAAGGACACGTAATGAACGATACGCGGAGAAACGAGGCACAGCAACAACTTCCATAAGTCGGCAATAAGCAATGATATTGTAATATATGGACGCGCAGAAGCTGGCGTGTCGTTTTTCCGCCAAATGCAAAAACCAGATAGTGTATGGACGCGTAACAGAAGGGGGAATAGCATCGCGCAGAACCGCTGAAGCCGTTTTCACCAGGGTTTTCCGAGGAATGGCGAAACGTAAGTTCGTTTTCTGGAAAGCGGGAAAGCCCGGAATGGTTTACTCCGGGCGCGATACCGTTGCCCCTGAAAGTAAGAAGCGAACGAGAGGGTTCAGGGGAAGAAACCCTTTTCGGTACGGACTTGAGTCATTTGCACAAGTAAAAATTATGGTTATATATAATATCGACAAAGGCGATTTCACGATAGCATGATCATGCGATGATTATTAGTAACACATGTAACAATTCAAAAACGATGTCCGCCGAACCCTCAAAACACGGCATCAAGAAAACCCATTTTTCGCTCGTTTTGGGCATTAAATCCGTAACACATATAACGTAATATATATTGATATTATATATCCATATAATTCAACATGAGTAAATGACATCTCAAGGCGAGAGATGACAGAAAATGTAATAATATAAAGAAAAATATGCTTTATGTGCATCGGTATGCAACTACGAAAAACGCGTTTTACTCGGGAACTGAAAGCGGTTACGATACCCTACATATTTGACCTATAAAAAGCCATTGCTGAAACAAACGTAAACATTGAGAAATAAATAACAAAATGTGCCAGAAATGTAGACAATAAAGTAACTGGAACGCAATATACATAATAATATGCAGAATTATTCGTAAAACTATTGACATATTCATTAACATTACTGTAGTATTACGACGTAACAAATTTGAAATGCATTTAAACATGTCCTGCAAGGTACAGCGGCGACGACTTGTAACGCGCAGCATCGAAAACCGCAAGCCTATCGCCTGCCGGACGAAACAGGATCCCGGAGAGTGAAGCGCACCGGCTGAACAGCCGACAGAGCGCAGCGATACCCGGTGACCTGAAGAGGGGACGGAGTTCCGATGAGCAGCCAACAGACGTGGCTCGTAAAAGAGCACCGTACAGATCAGCGTAATGTGGAGTGATATGAATGGGAAAGGGCGCGAAGCATTGGCTGAAGTACTTAAACCGCGAGGGACTGGTACTGTTGCTTCGTGAACTGGCGCTGGAGAGCGATACGCTCAAGGAGCACCTGACGGACGTTGAGAAAGCGCTTGATAACGAAATCTTACGAGCCAGCGAAATCGCAGATGCAACGGAAACCGCAACGGATGATACGGGCGAGCCACCCGTAATGATCGAAGAAATCTACGGCTGGCAGCCGGAAATCGACGCGTTTGGGCCCGATGAAGCATGGAACGGGCAGACGACCGATCCTTCCAAAGCAGTTACAGCCGGCCCAACCGAGGAGCATGCAGGATGACAGGAGCAATACAGTACAGACCGACACTGGAAGAGCTGGAGGCGGAACTCAGACGCATCCGGAGACGCAATGCGCGCTGGACATGGGTCAAGATTCTCCTGCTTCTTGTGGCAACAGCCTTCGTCGGCGGCAGTTACATGACCACGACCTACTGCACCTTGATGCGCGTAAGCGGCAACAGCATGGGAAACACCCTGCAGGTTGGCGACGTGGTGGTATTTGAGAAGAGCACACAGGCTGTGCGCGGCGACATCGTCGCCTTTGAACGTGACGGGGTTCTGCTGCTGAAACGGGTGATTGCCATCCCGGGTGACCAGATCAGCATCGCGCTGGACGGCACGGTATACCTCAACGGTGTGGTAATCAATGAGGAGTACCTTTCAGACAGTGTTTCAGATGGTGGCGATGTTGCTTACCCGCTGACCGTGCCCGATGGAAAGGTGTTCGTCATCGGCGACAATCGCGGTGAATCCATCGACAGCCGCGACAACATCGTGGGCCTGGTATCGCTGGACGAGATCATCGGAACCGCCGGGGCGCGAGTCTGGCCGGTAGAACGCTTAAGCGGCCTGTAATGCCGGAGCACGGAAGTCAGGGCCGCAAACGGAACTTAAAGCACAACAACCTTTAACGACGGCAAACCGTACCCAACCGGTGGTGGAACGGCAGCCAGCACGTATAGAACGAACGAGGCCGACTTGGTTTTTAGAAAAGGAGTAATCAGAATGATAACGCCGAAGAGGAGAAAAGCTGAATGGAACGTCGGTATGCGGCGTAAGGGATCACGTAAGCTGTTAACCAGCATCGTGAACTCGGCTTGTATCATGGCGTTGTTGGTCAGTATGATCCCCGCGAACCTGTCGCTGTCTTTTTCGGGACAGGCGGTGGCTGAGAGCGTGAGCGGGATCGCCGGCCAGGAGGAGACGAATACCGGCTCCAAAGCGACCCCAACCCCATACGTGGAGATGCCCGGCGATCAGGGCGCGCAAGCCGATAGCACGGATACGCCTGTGCCCGATGCGACCGGCACGCCGACCGCTGTTCCTACGGCTATGCCGACGGCGGCCCCTACGGCCGAAACTTTTGCTGCTATCGCGCCGAGCACGACGGCTGCACCGACCACGGAACCCACCGCTGTACCGACGGATACGGCAACCGAGTTGCCCACTGCCACAGCGTCCCCAGCGCCGACCGCGGCACCCACGGCCATACCGACCGCAACGCCTGAGCAGACGGCGGCGCCGGTTCTTTCGCTTACCTCCCTTGCGCCGAACAAGAATACCGCATCCGCGTTTGAGAACATTGTTTGGGGCTTTTCCGCCGCCGGCACAACCGAGTTTACCTATGTGATTTCCAATGGGATTGGCGAAGAAGTGGCTTACGGCACCCTGACCGCAGAGCGCGAAATTCGTTGGCAGGCAAGCGCCGCCGGTGTTTACACGCTCACGCTTACCGCCTGGGACGCAAACAACAATTCCCAAACCCTTACCTCTTCCGTGACCATTGTATACGAGGCGCTTTCAGCAAGCGTTACCTCCGGTATGCGCTCCGGCTTTGCCGGTGAAACCACGCTATCATTTGCGACCAGCGTTCTGGGCGGCACGCAGCCCTATTCCGTAAAGTACAGCCTGCAGGCGAACGGTGCCGAGGTGTACGGGTTTGAGGGATATGCGGCCAACGTACAATATATGCCTGCTGCGGCCGGCGAATACACGCTCATTATGACCGTCGCCGATGCGGTTGGCGCAACGGCTGTTTCGCAAACCACCATCCCGGTCGCCGTAAACGATCGCGAACTGCGCAGCGTTTGGGAACGGAGCATGAGCGACGTTAAGCTCACCGGCAACTTCGCCAAGGACATTCTGGCGATCGTCAATACACAGCTGGGCTATCAGGAGAGCGCCCGCAACTTCATTGTGGATACCAACAATATCACGCGCGGTTACACCCGCTACGGCGATTGGTACGGCAGCGCATACGGCGAATGGAGCGCGATGTTCCTTAGCTTCTGTGCATCCTACGCTGAGATTCCCGACAAATACCTGCCCCAGGCGGGTGACAGCGACGCGCTGAAAAAGAAGCTGGGCAAGCTGTATATCGACGCGGAGGACGATTACGTACCCGAAGCGGGCGACTACATTTTCTATAATGACGCGGGCAAAAACATGCCCACGCGCATGGGTATCGTAACGGATGTCTCGGGGCTGAGCGGCGGAGATTACCGCATCAAGACGATCGAAGGCGACAGCGCCGATGCGGTTGCCAAGGCTGAGTATAAGTGGTCGGACGATTGCATCGTCGGCTACATGAGTATGGACGCTGTGACAGCGCTTGCCAACGAGGACAACGCGACCGTTGCGCCTACGGCAGAGCCGACGGTTGAACCGAGTGTTGAGCCGACAGAAGAACCGACGGTTGAACCGAGCGTTGAGCCGAGCGTTGAGCCGAGCGTTGAACCAAGCACTGAGCCGAGCGTTGAACCAAGCGTTGAGCCGAGCATCGAACCTAGCGTTGATCCGAGCATAGAGCCGAGCATTGAACCTAGCGTTGAACCGAGTGTCGAGCCGACTACCGAACCGACGCAAGCCCCGGCAATCGTGCTGGACGCGCTTGTACCCGATAAAGATGCCGCCAATGTGGGCGATGAGATCGTCTGGAGCTTCACGGCTGAAGGCGCGAGCTCGCTGATTTATCTGATCACAAGCGACGAAGGCGATGAAGTCGCTTCCGGCGCGCTGACCGACGAGCGTGAAATCCGCTGGGTGGCGCAGACCGCAGGCGAATATATCCTCACGCTTACCGCTTTGAGCGAAAATGACGAATCCCAAACCCTGACTTCCTCCGTCCTGATTTCGGAGGCTGTGGAAACCCCGGCGTTCACGCTGGACGCCCTTATCCCCGATAAAGACATCGCCACATTGGGCGAGGAGATCGTCTGGAGCTTTACAACTGAAGGCGCGACCGAGCTTACCTACGAAATCGCCGATGCAAACGGCACACAGGTTGCTGCCGGAACGCTGACCGACGAGCGCGAAATTCGCTGGACAGCCGAGGCCGCGGGCGATTACGCCCTTACGCTCACCGCGCACGACGAAGCTGGCGAATCCCTTACGGCTTACTCCTTTGTAACCGTCGCGGAAGTGGCGGAGGCTGTGGAAGCTCCGGCGTTTACGCTGGATGCCCTTATCCCCGATAAAGACATCGCCACGTTGGGTGAGGAGATCGTCTGGATCTTTACGGCTGAAGGCGCGACCGCGCTTACCTACGAAATCGCCGATGCCAATGGCGCGCAGGTTGCAGCCGGCACGCTGGCCGACGAGCGCGAAATCCGCTGGACGGCCGAGGCCGCAGGCGATTACGCCCTTACGCTTACCGCGAACAATGAAGCCGGTGAATCCCTTACAGCTTACTCCTTCGTAACCGTCGTCGCGGAAACGGATCTTGCGGCGACTGTCACCTCCGCTATGCGCTCCGCCTTTGCCGGAATGGACGAGTTGGTGTTTGATACCACCATTACAGGCGGTGCAGAGCCTTACGCTGTGGAATACCGGATCGAAGCGGACAGCAACATTGTTTATGAGCAGAGCGATTACTCCGCCCAAATCCTATATGCGCCTGCCGATGCAGGCACCTACACCCTTGTGATGAACGTTACCGACGCCGCTGGCACCACGGCCACTGCGCAGCTTATGATCCCTGTTCTCGATCCGATAGACGACGAAACATGGCTGAACCTCGCTGCCGAAGTGCCGATGACCAACGAATGGGCTGCTGATCTGCTAATCGTAGCGCGCACCCAGATTGGCTACACGCAGAGCGAAACGGCGAGTGCGGACGCGACAAGCGTCTATACTCTTTACGGCAGACTGTACGGGGACTCCACGATGGCGTGGAACGCCGCGTTCGCCGCCTTCTGCTTCCAGAAGGCCGGGGTTACCGATGCACCGACCGCCGGCAGCGCACAGGGCTGGGTTTCCGCCGCGAAAGCGCGGGGCATGTACTACGCGGCTGCCGGGCATACGCCCCAGCCGAGCGAGATGGTCTTCCTGGATACGGACGCGGATGGCGTGGCCGACCGTGTGGGTATCGTGGAAGTAGGCGAGTACGATGGCCAGATCATCGTGATCGAGGGCGATCTGGACGGCGCCGTAGCCCGCAGCGCTTATGCCGTGGACGACGCACGCATCCTGGGTTATGAGAACCCCGTTACCACACTTACCGACGAGGCGACCGGTGTATATGTGACCGGCATTCTGCCGGAAGCTGCAGTGCTCACGGTAACGCCTATCGTGGCGGAAGTGCCCGCTGAAGCCACGGCTGTTGAAAATACACAGGCAACGGATGCCGCACAGGGTGCTGATACCACACAGGCAACGGATGACACACAGACCGCCGATGCCATGCAGGCAAATGACTATATGACCTCCTACGAGCAGGAAGGCAAACTGGTAAAGACGGTTGCCTACGATATCACCTTGGGCGGTTATCAACCCTGCAAGAACGTTGAAGTTTCCATCCCCATTCCGCAAGACTTTGGCGAAGATCTGTCTGTATACCATATGGACGACGAAAGCCATACGTTCGCAGAAGAAATGGAAGGCGAACCTACGGAGGACAGCACCTGGTACACGTTCACCACCAGCCACTTCAGCGATTTCGCACTGGTGAGCGTATCGGCGCTGGCAGCATCGATGGGCGTGCTTTCCACGGTGGATAACATCAGCGACGGCATTACCGTAAACATGTTCGATTACGGCCCCACTACGCTGGATACCAGCAGCAGCTCCTACAGCAGCCCCATCTACTCCGGTATTAACGATCAGTACAGCAATCACGATAAAACAACAAACCTCATGTTCTTCGGTTTTGGCTCCACCGGCTCGCCCACGACACTGAACAACTACAGCGGCAGCTCGACAGTTGTGCAGGGCATAGTGCACAACAAGCTGACCAGCGGCTATCCGACGCTGACGACGAGATCCTCGGGGAACAGCCTGTCGTATCTGTTCAACACCTCCGCCATTTCCGGAGCCAAAACAGTCTATGCCAACACAAACTACCTGTTTACCAAGGATTCCAACGGATACTATCGCTACGACAGCGATCTGCACTACGCCCGCCTGAACACCAGCACGAAAATCTTCACCGTGTACGACAGCACCTACGACCTCAGCGACGGTACGCCTGTCGGGTTCTTCCCCTTCACCGATCCCGACAGCACCAAAACCTCGGTAGGGTATAATTCCTACTACAACCACCATTTAGGCATGACCGTCGCCACGGACTTCATGATGCCGGTCGGCGGCAAGGTGAACGGCAACGACATGACCTTCTCCTTCAGCGGCGACGATGACATGTGGGTTTTCATCGACGATGTGCTGGTGCTGGATCTGGGCGGTATTCACGGTGCGGGCAGCGGCTCCATCAACTTCGTTACCGGCCAGGTAAGCATTACTACGGGCGTGCAGACCGTATCCGGCCGTGTTTCCCCCACCGAAACAGTTATTGGCTCGTCCAAAACGCTTTCCACGATCTTCTCCAATGCGGGCAGCACGTGGAACGGGGCGAACTACTCTATCCATACGTTCAAGTGCTTCTACATGGAGCGCGGCGGTCAGAAATCCAACTGCCAGGTGACCTTTAACCTCTACACGGTCGCTGCGCAGGATTTGACCATCGCTAAGGCGCTCAGCGTGCCTGTGGGCTTCGAAAGCCTGTTCAGCAGCACCTCCTTCCAGTACAAACTGTATATGGAAACGGGGCTGGGCACAGGTGTCCTCCAGGCCTACAGCGGCACGGGTTATCTGGACGGCACCACAGCCACCACGATTACCAACGGCGCTTTCTCCCTGCAGCCCGGACATACCATGGTGATCAAGAATGTTAACAACCCCCTGCAATATTACGTTCAGGAACTGGGCGTCAACGGCACGCTGTTCTCCGGTGTCACCATCACGCCCGGAAGTACGACGACGCTTTCCGAAAGCCAAACCTCAGTGACTGTCACCAGTACGACGGATACCGTAAAAAATCGCGGCACAATCACCTTTACCAACACGGTCAGGACGGTAACCGAGACGGTACGTGTGGTGAAGGAATGGAGCGACGGAAACGCCAACCATACGACCGGCGCCATTACGTTCAGCCTGTACGCAAACGGGAACCTTGTCACCTATGGCGGTCAGACCTCCTTTACACTTAATAACGCCAACAGCTGGACGAAAGACTTCACCGATCTCCCCTCACGCGTGGGTACGACTGACGTTACCTACACCGTCGTGGAAGATCCCGTAGCCGGCTACTCCACGACGTATTCCCAAACACAGCTCAAGTGCGACACCCCCACGATCGTGTTGACGATCCACAACGAGCAGCTCATCAATGTGATCGTGACGAAGGTTTGGAATGACGGCGGGGCGAGCCACACCAGCGACACCGTTACCGTTTCGCTTTATCGGCAGGCGGGCACAGCTGCCAGGGAACTTGTGACTACTAAAACGCTGCCCGTAAGCGGCGCGTGGACGTACACCTTCACCAGCCTGCCCAAGTACAACGCGAGCGGCACGCTGTATACCTACACGGTGGAAGAAGCGGCCGTAAGCGGATACAGCACGAGCATTGCGTCTACGCAGGATGCGAGTGGCAACTACACCTTCACCGTCACCAACACCAAACTCATCAGCGTTGCCGTTACGAAGGTCTGGAACGACGGCAGCGCAAGTCACACCAGCGACACTGTGAGTGTTTTACTCTACCGGAAGGCGGGCACGGCGGCCAAAGAGCTGGTAACCACCCAAACCCTGCCCGTAAGCGGCTCGTGGACGTACACCTTCACCAGCCTGCCCAAGTATAACGCAAGCGGAACGCTGTATACTTACACCGTGGAAGAAGCCGCATTAACTGGCTACAGCACCGCCATCACGTTTACGCAGGACGCGAGCGGCAACTACACCTACACCGTCACCAATACCAAGC
>JAJFVI010000005.1 GCA_021371895.1 Eubacteriales bacterium
CTTTTCCGGACGCACCGCCATCGGAGCCATGAGCCGCTACGTTGCTACACCCAACCGCCACTTTCAGCCCATGAACTGCGCTTTCGGGCTGATCGACCCCTACGCGTACGCGCCGGGAGAGAAGAAGATTCGTGACAAGCAGCAGCGCTGCGAGCGCATTTCCGAACGCGCTTTAGCGGAAATCGACGCGCTTGTGCGACAAATGGAGCAGGACGGGCCCCTTTGAACCGACTTTTAGGATATACTCACGCATACGGAGGTAGGTTATGAAGAAAGTACTGGTTGTGTTGTTTACGGTGCTCCTCGTGCTGGGCTGTCTGCCCGCCTCATCCCTCGCGATTCGCAAGCCCATGGGGGACGATGTGCCGGTGTGGACGGAGGAAACGGTAAAGCAATACGCGCTGGATTTTATCCACGGCAACGACATGGATCGGCTTTACGGGTATTATGACCTGCAGATACGTCGCTACATGCCCATGGACACCTTTACCGGGATGCTTACGGAGATTGAATGGATGACGGGCGATTTCGTGGCGTTCGGCACCTACCGGGTCTTTGAGGAGACCGATCTGCTGACCAAGACCCACGTGCTCCACCTGTGTATGGAGAAGCAGGATCTGGATCTGTACTTCACCCATAAAACCAAAGCGGACGATTGGGAGATCATGGCCGTGGAGTTCGTACCCGCGGAAAAACAGACGGTTGACGCTTCGCAGGTCACAAGTGCCGATACGGATACGCAGGACACGGCCCTGAGCGATTATACGGAGATTAGCGTACAGGTGGGGCAGGAGCCCTATCTGCTGGAAGGCATCCTCACCCTGCCCAACGGCGCTTCCGCGGAAAACAAGGCGCCGGGCGTGGTGCTGGTACAGGGTTCCGGCCCCAGCGATATGGACGAGAGCATCGGCCAAACTAAACTGTTCGCGGATATCGCCCGCATCTTCGCCATGAAGGGCGTGGCGACCCTGCGTTACGACAAGCGTACCTATACCTACGGCAGCGTGATGACGGCGGAGGAGATTGCCAACCTGACCGTGGAAGAGGAAACCATACAGGATGCGATTTCCGCGGGTCAACTGCTTGCCGCCAACGAGTGCATTGACCCTGCGCACGTGGTTGTGCTGGGACACAGCATGGGCGCGATGCTCGCGCCGCGCATTGCTTCGGAGGCGCACAAGGTGTTTACCGCGATGATTCTTGTGGCCGGATCACCCAAGTGCCTGCTGGACATCATGATAACCCAGAATGAGGATGTGCTGGCAAAGCTGGAAGGGGACACGCTTGCCATTGCTCAGGCGCAGGTGGACGCCTTTAAGGAGCAGGTGAAAGCGCTCAAGAGGGTCAAGAAAGCGGAAGACGCCAAAGCCATGACCATCGCGGGTATCAACGGTTATTACTTCTGGGAAATGATGCAGGTCGATCCCGTTGCGCTGATTAAGAAACTCAAACTGCCCACCTATATCGTTCAGGGCAACCAAGATTTCCAGATCTCGATGGATAACGGCATCGACGCCTATGAGGACGAGATTGAAATCAAATACAGCTCCGTGGAATACAAGCTGTTCCGTAACCTCAACCACCTGCTGATGATTTACGAAGGCCCCGCGGAGAACAAGGGGACGGTTGCCGAATACGACACGCCCGCGACGCTGGACAAGCAAGCCGGCCGCGATCTGGCGGACTGGGTGCTGCGTCTGAGCAAGACGGGAAACGAGGAGTGAAACCTATGGAAATGCGAGGAACCACTATTTGCGCCGTACGGCGCGGCAATCAGGTCGCCATCGCCGGCGATGGGCAGGTAACCATCGGCGAAACGACGGTATTCAAGTCTTCCGCCCGCAAGGTGCGCAGACTATACGACGGCAAGGTGATCGCAGGGTTTGCGGGCTCCGTGGCGGATGCGTTCGCCCTGTGCGAGCGCTTTGAGGAGAAGCTGACCCAGTGCGGCGGCACTCTGGAACGCGCCGCGGTGAATCTGGCGCAGGAATGGCGCAAGGACCAGATGATGCGAAAGCTCGAATCCATGCTCATCGTCGCCGATAAAGACGAGATGCTGATCCTAAGCGGCAACGGCGAAGTGATCGACCCCGACGACGGCGTGGCAGCCATCGGCTCCGGCGGTAATTTCGCGCTGGCGGCGGCTCGCGCGCTGGTACAGAATACCGATCTTACCGCCGAGGAAATCGCGGTGAAAGCGATGTCCATCGCGGCGTCCATCTGCGTGTACACCAACGACCATATCTCCGTTGAGACGATTGGAGGCTGAGAGCATGAAGGAACTGACACCCCGAGAGATCATGCGCGAGCTGGATCGCTTTATCATCGGGCAGGAGGACGCCAAGCGCGTGGTTGCCATAGCGTTACGCAACCGCTACCGCCGCGCGCAGCTGCCCGAGGAAGTTCGCGCTGAGATCAGCCCGAAAAACATATTGATGATCGGGCCCACAGGCGTGGGCAAAACGGAAATCGCGCGCAGGCTCGCCAAGCTGGTACACGCGCCCTTTATCAAGGTGGAAGCAACCAAGTTTACCGAGGTCGGCTATGTGGGGCGCGACGTGGAAAGCATCGTCCGCGACCTGATGGAGAACGCCGTGCGCATGGTGCGCGAGGAATTTGAAAAAAAGGTGGAAACACGCGCCGCCGTGCTGGCGGAGGATCGGCTGGTAAACCTGCTGATCAATCCGCCCAAGAAGAGCAGCGGCAATCCTTTTGAAATGCTGATGGGGGGCAAAAAGGAGCCGGAGGTGCCTGCGGAGGAGCAGCAGCGCATCGTGGGTAAACGCGAAGAGATTCGCGCGCAGCTGAAAAGCGGCGCGCTGGAAGAGCACGAGATCGAGATCGAGGTGGAGGAAAGCACGCCCCAATTGGAAGTCGGGGGCAGCAGCATCAACATCGGCGACATGATGGGCGGCATGATGCCCAAAAAGATGAAGATTCGCCGCGTGAAGGTGAAGGACGCTCGCAAAATCCTCCTGGAAGAAGAGGCGGGCAAGCTGATCGATGAGGACGCCGTACGGGAGGAAGCCATATACCGCGCTGAGCAGCATGGCATCGTGTTCATCGACGAGATCGACAAGGTGGCCGGGCGTTCCGACGGCGGTCATGGGCCGGACGTGAGCCGGGAAGGTGTGCAGCGTGATCTTCTGCCCATCGTGGAAGGAACGACCGTTAATACCAAGTACGGTGCGGTGCGTTCGGATTTCATGCTCTTCATCGCCGCGGGCGCGTTTTCCGTGACTAAAGTGACCGACCTGATTCCCGAGCTGCAGGGGCGTTTTCCAGTGCGTGTTACCTTGAATAGCCTTACTCAGGAGGATTTCAAGGCCATCCTCACCCAGCCGGAAAACGCATTGACCCGCCAGTATGAGGCGCTATTGTCGGTGGATAAAGTATTCCTCTCTTTTGAGGACTCCGCTATCGACGCCATCGCCCGAGCGGCGTATGTGATGAACCAGACCAAGGAGGACATCGGCGCGCGCCGGCTGCACGCGGTGTTTGAAAAGCTTTTGGAGGATATTTCCTTTAACGCCGGCGGGGACGAGATGCCCAACGTCTACTTGAACATCAGCGAGGATTATGTGTTGGAGCATCTGGGCAAAGACGAGGCCACCTTCGATACCAGGCGCTATATCCTATAACGGAAAATCGATAAAACCGAACAATAAAAACCGACTTATATGAAACGTACGTGTTATATAAGCCGGTTCTATTTTCGTCAACTGGGGATGCAAGGAGAAACGAGTATTCCCGACTAGCATACAGTGGGAACACAGCCTGTCGAAGCACCGAAAACTTCAAATATCAAAGCATTTCTCGTTGCGGCCCACATTGCAAAGGGCCCGACGGACAAATGGAAGCCGAATATACGAACACCGAATACGGGAGAACCATCCGGCCAGGAAGTAACGGTATTATTAAAATTACGAACGTTATTCCATTGGCGGTGAAATACCATTGCTTTTTTTCGGGAGGCATTGTATAATAATCGAGCCGTGTGCATGATGATGGCTGAGTCCCGTGCGATTTTATGGCGTGAACCCTGTCAGGACCGGAAGGTAGCAGCAGTAAGCGCTAAATGGAATGTGCTGCGGGGGCGCTCGGCTTGAGTGTACGCGGTTTTTCCAAAGGTACGCCCATCCGGCATACCGTCCGCTGCCAGCCCTTCGTTTGCGGGCTGTAACGGGAAAGAACGATGGATAGGGGGAGATTCGATTGAACTATTCTCATGTAATGGCATCCGATCCAGAACTGTTTCAGGCGATCAACGCCGAAGTGGAGCGTCAGCGCGCCCACATCGAACTAATCGCTTCGGAAAACTTCGTCAGTCCCGCTGTGCTGGAAGCCATGGGTTCGCCCCTGACCAATAAATACGCGGAGGGTTATCCCGCGCACCGATATTATGGTGGATGCCAATGCGTGGACGTAGCGGAAAACCTGGCCCGCGACCGCGCCAAGCAGATTTTCGGAGCCGAACACGCCAACGTTCAGCCCCACAGTGGGGCGCAAGCGAACACCGCCGTCTACTTCGCGATGCTCACGCCCGGCGATACGGTGCTGGGCATGAACCTCTCCCACGGCGGTCATCTGACCCACGGCAGCAAGGTTAACATCAGCGGCAAGTACTTTCATTTCGTTCCCTATGGGGTGCGTGAAGATACCGGGCGTATCGACTATGACGAGTTGCTTTCCCTGGCGCGGGAACATAAGCCCAAAATGATTGTGGCGGGCGCCTCCGCTTACCCTCGTGCGATTGATTTTGAACGTTTCCGTGCCATCGCCGATGAGGTGGGCGCGCTTTTCATGGTGGATATGGCGCACATCGCGGGGTTGATCGCCGCCGGACTGCACCAGAGCCCTGTGCCTTACGCCGATTTCGTTACCACAACCACGCATAAAACCCTGCGCGGGCCCCGCGGCGGCATGATCCTGTGCAAGGAACAGTATGCCAAAGCCATCGACAAGGCTATTTTCCCGGGCACGCAGGGTGGCCCGCTGATGCACGTGATCGCCGCTAAGGCCGTATGTTTCCACGAGGCACTGCAGCCGACGTTTCAGGCCTACCAACAACAGACGGTGCAAAACGCCAAGGCGCTGGAAAACGCTCTGCGCAAGAATGGCATCCGTATGGTGTCCGATGGGACGGACAACCACCTGATCCTTTTGGATCTCACCGGCACAGGCCGCACCGGCAAAGAGCTGGAAACGCTGCTGGGGCTGTGCAACATCACGGTGAATAAAAACACAATCCCCGGCGAAACGCTGAGCCCCACCGTCACCAGCGGCGTACGGGTGGGTACCCCGGCGGTTACGACCCGCGGCATGGTGCAAAGCGATATGGAAGCGATCGCCGGCTTCATCAAGCGCGTGATCGAGGGGGGCGAGGGTGCCTGCGCCTCCGTGAAGACGGACGTGGAAGCGATGATGACGCGCTTCCCGCTGTACGAAGGCTTCCCGGATGACTGATACAACTTACGATAAAGGGCTGGCGGGTGAAAGCCGCGCCATCGCATATCTCACCGGACGGGGAATGGTATTGCTTATGCAGCGATACCGTTCCCCGTTTGGCGAAATCGACGCGGTGATGCGCGATGGCGACGCGTTGGTCTTCGTGGAGGTTAAGGCCCGCGCAACGGGCGGCGCGGGTACGGGGCTATTGGCGGTCGGGCGGCGCAAGCAGGCAAAGCTTGTAAAAACGGCGCTGCAATACCTGGCCGAATACGGCTGCGACGGCCCCGCGCGCTTCGACGTTATCGAGCTTACGGCGGAGGGCGTGCAGCATATTGAGAACGCGTTCGAGGCCGGCGGCTGGTAGCCGGGGAAAGCGAACCGCTTTAAATATAAATGCAAAACGAGTACGGAGGAGCGTCCCTGCGCGGGGCGTTTCTCCGTACCCGTAGTACGTATGTGCGACTGCGCCGCTTTTAACACGTTTATGGGTTGTAGGTGTACCTTGCGATCAGCCAGGGCACGTTGTTATACATGCCGTAGGCGTCGGCATACAGGCGGTATTCCTGCCCCTCGTTCCAGGTGGTCTGGGTGGAGTTTTCCACATAGACGGTCACGGTTCCGTCTGCGGTGGTGCATTCCAGATAGGCGCGCTGCGGCTTGGTGGTTTCAATGGATACGATTTTTCCGATGCATACGTAGATCTGGTTGCGCGTCTTGCGCATGTCGATGTTATCCATCAGGTCGTTATACTGGCTTACGATATCCCACGCCTTGCGGCTGTATATGTCGATGGAAGGCACATAATACACCGTGTACTCCACACGCGTCTGCTTCTTGCCCGGATAATCGGCGGTGATGACGATGATGTTGTCGCCAATCTTTTCAAACAGTGCCTTGAATGTAAAGGAGCCGTCCGTGGCGGTGTTGGTAATATCCAGATCGCTGAACGGAGAAAGAACGTTCACCACCGCGCCGGGAAGGGTGGTGGCGCGCACGGTCATGACGCTATCGTTGCTGCGGCTGTAAATATCAGAGGAGAGATCCAGCGGAATGTCCTGCTTTTCGCGGTAGAGCGTGACGGTTAAGGAATTCTCGCGGCAGTACTGGCTGCGTACGACGATATTGAACACGTTCTCGCCCACAGGCTGCACGGTCGCGTTGTAGTTTACCTTACCCCCTTCAGTATTCACCAGGTCGGAATAATCCGTGCCGTTGATGGTTACGGTGCTGCCCTCGCTGACATAGAATACAATGGTGTACATCGCGGTGCTGACCACTTTATAGGGGCTATCGGGCGTTACCAGGTCGATGGAAGAAAGCGGAATATCAATATCGTAGGTAATGGGGGAAAGCGGCGTTTGTTTGCCGGTATCGGAGATCAGGTACGGGGTCAGGGTGATGGTCATGGAATCCTGCAGGTAATCCTCGTAATCGTCGTACCAGATATGGTCGAGAATATCGAAGGTGGCGACGCCGCCGGTAATGATGGCGGAGGTGCGCAACTCGCGAATGGAGATGCGCTGCCCGTCCTCGCCCGGTATGGTGATGGTATGCGCGGCCAGATCGTCGCGGATGGTGGGGGTAATGGTCACTTCTGCGCGGGCGGTATCGGGATCGTCGGTCAGCATGGGCACGACGACCGTAATGGCCAGCCAGACGCCGATGAGCACGGAGCAGACGATGAGCAAGGTCAGCATCACGCTGCGCACACCCACGCGGCGCGGAGACTTCGCCTTGGCGTGATTCCGGTTTGCGGCGTGCTGATCCTCATCAGTGCGCTGAAACTCCGGAATATATTCGCTGGTATCGGAAAAGCCGTCATATACCGGCTGATCTTCGTTGCCTTCGCCCATCACCTGCGGGCGGGACGAGTTGGCGGCCGGATAGGAGCTGAATTCCCGTGTGCGCGTTACCTGCTGGCGGCCGCTGACAAAGTTGCTGTTGGCGGTGCGCCGCTCCCGGAACGTCGTATCCGCGCTGTCGTCTTCCAGCAGATCCGGGTCTACCGGGCGCAGGGTGGATTCCGGATCGTCAGGCATGGAGGAAAAGAATGTGCCGCGGTTGCTGGTAGTGCGCACGGTACGGCCGGAGGGGGCAAACCCGCGCGCGGCGGATTCGGCGCGCAATTCCTTCTGCCGCTTTTCGCCCTCTCGTTTCCGCTTGCGGAGATCGACCATCTCGCCGGCCAGCGTATCGCGATAATCGCTTGTGGCCTCAGGAGCACCGGTTTCATCCACCCAGACGTATGCGTTGGATTTATCCGCAATCTGGCTTTTCCAATCGGGCGACGCGGCGGAATAGAAGCCGTCGTTAGTATCCAACGGCGTACCGCAATACTTGCAGTGGGGCATGGAAGAAGGGTTCCATTTCCCACATTTCGGGCATTTCAAGCACATCGCCTCCTGACTGTTCAACTATACTTTTTTCGACGTCGGAGCAGCAAAACCCTGCCCCGTTGTGTGGGGGTGGCTTACAGATCCTCGCTGGTCTCCCGGACCAGTGTCAGATAAGCGTCCACAAGCGCCGCGTAGAGCAATCCCCGTTCATCGTCGGCGGGATGCGCGGCCTCAAAGCGAGCCAGCATCGCCTCCAGCAGATCATCCTCGTCCATATCCGCGCCGGTCCCGTTGCCAGTACTGTCGATGATGCCGCTTTCCAGAAGGACGGAGGCATAACAATTGCTCAGTTCGGCAATATCCTGTTCCAGTTCGTTATCCAGCGCCCGAAAGGGTTTCCGGTCGAGGCGCTTGAGAATATAACGGTTCGTTTCGTTGATCCAATCGTCAAACATCTTATTCTTCCTCTTTCTTCACGGGGTTCACGTCGCCCTGCATCTTGCGCGCCTTACGACGCAACAGCTTAGTGCGCAACAGGTACACTCGCCGGGTATACCCCTCTCTGGCAAGGCGCAGCATATCCTTGAAGGCCGCGGACATCGTCCAGGCCCCTTCCTCGGAGATGCGGGGCAGGAATACGATCACCACGAGCAGACGAAGCACGATGGTGGCGAGAAACAGGTAGCGGAAGCGGTTCATCGGCATGCCGAAAATCACATGATTCTGCTGGGCCAGCGCAGCGAAAGGGTTCTGCATCAGCCACCCACCGAATGCGTTGCCCAGCGCAACGCCAAAAAGGTTGATGCAGGCTAGAAACACGGCGATATACATGGAGCGGTGCACCTGGGGCGAATGGCTTAGGTACAGGTTCTGCTGGCACAGGTCGCTGACCGGCCAGGAACAGCCACCCATCACGTTGCTAAGCAGCACGAAGCCAATCGACGCGGGCGTGGCGAAGAACCACGGCAGGGGGGAGATGACCATGACGATCGCCGCCATCTGCATTATGGGCTTATTACCGTAACGGTCGATCAGCCGCCCCCAACGGGAGATGACCAACACCGTGGCGATGTTGGAAACGATTTGCGTGTATAATGACATCTGTGTAAAGGACATCTGCAAATCTTCCAGCATGTATATGTTCCAGAAGGGGCCCGCGATATTGGCGGCGAAGAGCCAGATGGAATAGAACACAATCAGCTTGACGAAATTCTTATTTTGAAACACTTCCCGGATCATCGCGAACAGGGAGGCAGGTACATCGCTCTTTTCGGGCATCGGAGGCCACTTGACGAAGAAAAAACAGCTGACATCCAACAGCATGGAAACGCCTGCCAGTATCAGTACGATGGTATACCCGGGGATACCGACCTTGTCGATCATGGCGGAAATCAGCAAGCCTGCAATGACGCCTGAAGCAAGGCTGAACATCTGCCGCGCACCGAAGTAGGAACCGCGGATGCGCATGGGTACCAGATCGCCCATCAGGCTTCCGAACCCCACGTTAACGAAGCTGTTGCCGCCGAACACCATAACGACGAACACAACCACCAGCCAGATGCGCAGATCCACGTTGAATTGCGGGAACAGGTAGGGCACCAGGCCGATGAGGATCCAGAAGGAGCGGCCCAGCAGACCGAAAAAGAGAAACAGGAAGCGGCGGTTACGCCACTTTTCCATCAAATAGCTTGCGAAGATCTGGATCACTGAGGCAGCGAAGGGGATGGCGGAGATCAAGCCCAATTGAAAATCGTTCGCGCCGAGAACCTGCCGTTGGAAAGCACTCCATACCGGGCCACCGGTGACCACAAAGCCGAGCATGCCCGCGGTACTCGCCCAGATGACCCAGTAGAGGTTCTTTCTCAGTTCGGTTGGCATACCCGTCTCGTCGAACAAACGGAGGCGAAACCCGGAACCATGGTTGCGAGCGTTCATGCGTTTTCCTCCGCTGAAAAAGCGATGCCGCGAATTAACTTCAGCTGCAAGTTATTCTAGCCTATCCGTGCCCAAGATGCAAGCGAAACGGGAATGTATCCAAACCGTTTAACAGAAGGAACAAAATGGGCTTCAACAAACTGCGAACGCGCCGGCGGCGCTGCCGGGCGCCGCGACGATGCGCGGGTACAGCGCTTCGGCCGTTTTACCGCAATAATCAATGGAAAAGGCGTCCGTAAGCGACAGGCGCTGGCAGGCTTCGCAGGCGGCGGTACGCAGCCGGGCGCGAGCCTCTGCAGTGGGCAGCGCCGTAAGCTGCGCGGCGATACGCTCCGCCTGTATTCCGGTAATCTCCAGCAGGGTTTCTCCGCCGCCCAGCAACGAGAGCCCGACGACGTTCGCAGCGACCGGCTCGTAGAGGTTTTGCAGCAGCTGCCGATATTCCGGACAGGCGCGCTTTAGCAGCGCCTGGACGCGCGTGGGGGAAAGGCGGGCCAGCAGTTCGTTTTCCGTAAGGAGCCGCCGCAGGTATTCGTGCAGGTATTCGATGCCCAGCAGCGTTTCCGGCACGGGCAGGCAAAGCTGATAGTCGATCTCTCCCACTGGACGGTGGGCGTACAGACGCGCGTCGTAAAAGGGCAGATCATCGCCGATCGCGCTTATCGTATCCCGCAGGGAGCGGCTGCCCCATAACCGCACCGTGCGGCAGGCCGTTTGATAAAGGGTTTCCGTCTCCGCGACACAGCCGAACAACGTTTTCTGTGCCTGAGCGAAAAGCGCCGCCAGTTCGGCCGTAAGCATCGTACGGGTAGGCAGGCCGTTGGCTTCCAGATGGAAGCGCAGGGTAAAAACGACGGACTCCAGCAGTTCCTCCGCCTCTTCTGCCGGCAGTGAAGCGCTGTCTCCCTGTGTTTGCAGGCGCATTTGGCGCTCAAGGAGCAGCATCAGCCGCCCCTGGATCAGCGCGGTTTCCTGTGGGGAGAAAGATGCATCCGCTAGCGCTCCGGGTTGCGCCGCAAGGGTGTCGCGCGCGTCAATCATCGTCTTCCTCCTCCTCCTCCGGGGTGCCCGTCAGCGCGCGGTACAGGTCACCCGTCGTCGCGTTTTCCAACGCCTCCAGCGAGCCTTGCGCCTTGCCGTTATAGATTTGTTCCATCGCCGAGATCAGCTCTTCGTCGCTCAGCGTGGTTCCCAGTTCATTTTTAAATTGATAAAACAAATCCTGCAGCACTGAAAGTGTTTGGCAGTAATCCTCGTGCACGATATAAGGGGAATCGCAAAACGCGTAGATCAGCGCGGGCAGCGCGCCGACCCCGAATTCCACCCGGCCCGATTCGAGCAGCGCATCAACGCGCGCACGGCTTAATGACGCGATCTGGGTGTCGGTCAGGCGCAGGCCGTAACGCGTGGAAAGCTCGTTGCACTTATGTAACTGTTCCGTCAGGGCGGCCGTCTGCGTTTGCCGGATGATCAGATTAAAGGAATCTTCCACCATACACACCTCCGCTCCCTACCATACGCCAGAGTGCAGCGAAAGACAAGACTTGACTTTTATGCTGGTTTCTGTTATGATATATCCATTAAAAAGTAAATAACCACCGGGTTTGAATCGTCGTTCCGGCGGTTATTTTTGTTACCGATAAGGTCCCGGCAGCCCGCCTTTGGCGCGTCAGTCCAGCGGCCGGATCAGGATCAGCGGGGTCAGCTCGTCGCCCTGGCCGCTGGGGTTATCACGCATCGCGTCCTGCAGCTGCGCGTCGGTAAGCGGCATGTTGCCGCTCTTGCCAAGCTGGTCGCGCTGCAGATCGTTGGCATCCATCAAGACGACGGGGATGCCGGTTTCCCTGCTCAACGCTTCGCACAGCTCCGGGCCGTTTTCGGGGTTGATGAGCGCCAACTCATGGTAGCGCTTGAAGCTGGAACGGAAATAAAAACCGTCGATGCCGCCCACGCCCTTGCCGCAGACCTTATAAAACACGCCGTGTACGCCGAAGGGGCGGGTAACGGCGCTTAAAAAAGCGGCCAGCAGCACGCGGGGCAAGCCCACCATATCGATCACCAATTGAAGCTTATAGGGTTCGTGCATGCCCACGCCTGTTCCGTTGATGCCCGCGAAGCGCCACAGCAGCTTTGCCCAGAAGCCGGGCTTCACCTGACTGCGTTCGCGTACGGATTGTACGCACATGCACATCACCTTGGCGCCAAAGGAGAGTATGTCGCCTTTCCGGTACAGGGGACGCACGTATTTTTCCACCAGTTCCGTCTGGCTTTCGCCGACCTCGACGAAATGTGTCTGAATAGCGTAGCGCGCATAGTGTTTGCCATCCTGCCCGGTGATGACGCCACGGTCGAAATACGTGATGCCGTTCTCCTCACGGCGCTGTTGATCGAGGTTTCGGGTAGAGCCGTTGCCCATTTTCGGTCGCCTCCGTCGTTACATGTTTTCAAAGAAGGGGTTGCCTTCCTCGGTGCATAAAATACCCAGTTCGTTAAACTTCAGGGGTACGGGGCTGGCATCGATGTATTTGAGGATCGCGTCCAGGCGCACGCTTTCGCTATACGTCAGCAGCGTAAAGGAAACGCCGTGCTTTTTGGCGCGGCCTGTGCGCCCGATGCGGTGCAGATAGTATTCGTTTTCGTTGGGCAGGTCGTAATTGATGACGGCTTCCACATCGTCCACGTCGATGCCGCGCGCGGCGACGTCGGTGGCCAGCAAAATCTGAAACTTACCCTTGCGGTAGTCCTGCATTACCTCGTTGCGGGCGCTCTGGCGCATATCCCCGTGCAGGCACTCGGCGGGGTAGCCTGCGTTTTGCAGGCGTTTGGTCAGGCGCTGGGTCATATCCTTGGTGTTGATGAAGACCATCACGCGCTGATACACGTCGCTGTCCAGAAGGTAGAGCAAATGCTCGTACTTCTGGTCGCGCGAAGTCTGAATCACGTACTGGGTGATCTTCGGCTTGTTTTCACATGTGGCGGGGATGATGACCTCCACCGGATCCTGTTGATATTTCCAGGCGATGGTGAGCACTTCCTGGTTGGAGGTGGCGGAGTAGAGCACCAGCTGCCGCTGGGGCGGCGTCGCCTCGATGATGCGGGTGACATCCTTTACAAAGCCCATGTTGAGCATCTCGTCGGCCTCGTCCAACACCAGGGTGTGTACGAAATCCAGCCGGATGTTGCCGCGGTTCATATGATCCAGCAATCGACCGGGCGTGGCGATGATGATCTGGGGATGGCGTTTGAGCTCGGCAATCTGTTTGACGATCGGCTGCCCGCCGTAAAGGGTGGCGATGTGCAGGCCGTCAATAAATTGCGCTAGGGTTTTCAGCTCCTGCGTTATTTGCAGGCTCAGCTCGCGTGTGGGCGCGAGCACCAGCTCCTGCACGCGTTGATCTTTAAGGTTGACGTATTCCAGCATGGGAATGCCGAAAGCGAGCGTTTTGCCCGTGCCCGTAGGCGCGATGGCAATTACGTCCCGCCCCTGCATCATCAGCGGGAGCGTCTTTTGCTGCACAGCGGTCATCTCGGTGATGCCCATCTTCTCGATGGCTCGGAGTACCTCTTTGCTGATATCCGACCCGGTGAATGCCATAATCTGTTGATTTGATGTCGTTGCCAATTCGTCAGGCTCCTTACTGCGTTTTCAAAATCCCGGTTTCCCGCGGAGCCGGGGGATGCGGCTTTCGTGAAGGCGGCGGAATGGTCGCCTGCGTGCCGCGCTTTCCACAAAACATACCAAATTATGCTAATTCGACACGGCGCGGTCGTTTCCTGCTTTTCAGTGCGGAAACGTTTGCGGGCTCGGAGCGGAAAAAAGCTGGCGGGGCGGTGAAAACCCAACATGTTTATGGTATAATACCCCTACCGTATCGTTTCGCTGACGGAGGGATGCAGGCTATGAGCCGATTGGGAGATTTACTGCGCACCGAGCGTCTGCGCCGGAATATGACGCTTCGCGAGGTTGCCCGCTCTTGCGGGGTGAGCGAGAGTTTTTTACAGGACGTGGAGGAAGGCAAGCGGATCATCGCGGATGATCAGGCCCGCAGGATTTTGAAAAAAATCGGATTGCAGGAACATAACGAACCGGATTTCACGCTGGACGATATCGCAGCCGCAGTAGACCTGCAAACGGTCGCCCCCGCTGCCGGGAAATCACCGGAGTTGCGGCCGAAGCCTGCCGAAACGCAGGTCGCCTACCGGGACGATCCGGGGCCGTCCGGCGGCGTATGGCTGGACGCGCTGACCAGCGTCCTGAAACACGTGCCCGTTTATAATGCTGTGATGAAGGAGATCGACCACCGGCTTATGCCGATACTGGATGGCCGCATCGAAGGCGCAGCGCCGGACAAGGTATTCTTTTATACCGTTCCGGACGATAGCATGCGCGGCTTTCGCATCCTGCGGGGCGACCTTTGCCTCATCGTCCCCGCCGGCAGCCCCGTGGACGACGCGGTGATGCTGGTAGAACATAAAGAACACCGCTATCTGCGCAAAGTAAAAAAGATGGACGCGCTCAACGTACTTTTGCAAAGCTACGACCGCGAGTACACCGCCGAACCCTGCGCCTTGCCGGAAGCGAGTTTTCTGGGCAGAGTGGTAAGGGTGGAGTTCTCCCTGTAAGCCCTGAAACAAACAAAGGAGTGGAAACGATGATGAAGCCGGACGCGATCATTGTGATCGACGTGCAGACAGAATTGGTGGAGGCGCACCCTTATCAGGAAAAAACGTTGATCCGCAACCTGCAAACCTTGCTTTCCGCCTGCCGGGCGCAAGGTGTGCCCGTGATTTATGTGCAGCATAGCGATGAGGACGGGCGGGAGCTCCGGCACGGCACGCCGGGCTGGAAGATCGCCCGTGCCATCGCCCCCAAAGAGGGGGAGCCTACGTTTGAAAAGCACCACAACAGCGCCTTTCACGGAACAGACCTGCACGAACACCTGCAGGCAATGAGCGCGAAAAACCTGCTGATTTGCGGCATGCAGACGGAGTACTGCGTCGATACTTCCGTGAAAGCTGCCTTTGAGCTGGGGTATTCCGTTTTCATACCCGAAGGCGCGACGGGCACGTTTGACAACGAGGTTCTCCCGGCGAATAAGATCATCGATTTCTATGAAAACCGTATCTGGAACGGAGAAAGGGCTACCGTCGTCTCCATGGAGGCTGCGCTGGCCGGCATTCAGGGATAACGCCGAGCGCTGACCGGGGTGGGAAAACATGACCGGGTATCCCCCAAAGGCGTCCAAAGCCCGCGA
>JAJFVI010000013.1 GCA_021371895.1 Eubacteriales bacterium
TGGGTACCACCTGCTCCCGGTCGATCAGCGGGTGTCGGCCGCGGATGATCCGCAAAAAACCATGGTCGTTCAGTTTGGGCAGTACCGCGCGCATATCCCTGGCGAGCAAGCCCTTGGCGAAGGCAAAATCCAGATGGTTTAAAAGTTCGATATCGGTGCGTACCTCGTCCGCGTGGGGGGCGAGCTGATCGCTCAGCGCCTGCAGAATGCGCGTAATCTCCTGCTGTTCCTTGGCGTGGAGCTGTTTGAGGTCGTTACCCAGCTCCACCACAACCATCGGTTCCACAAACAGCGTCGCGCCCGTGGAACTCTGGTCGTGTACCAGTCCGGGGACGGCGGCGCGGTATTCGGCCTTGACCGGGATGCAATAGCGGTCGTTGCGCATTGTGATAATCGCGTCCTGCAGGTATTTGGAAAAGCTCTGGCTGCGAATCATCTGGCTAAGCTTCTCCCGCATCCGCTCGTTGGCGGAGCGGATCTGCCGCCGGATCTGGCCAAGTTCCGCGGAGGCGCGGTCGGAAATCTCTTCCTCGCTGATGATTGCGTTGTCAATCTCCGCTTCCAGCGCGGGCAGCGTGGTCAGGCGGCTGGCAAGCCCTGAAAGGATGGGCGTATCGTCGCGGTCTTTCACCAGCGCCATACGCGCGGCGCGCGCGGCGCGCAGGCATCCGGCCACGTCCATAAGCGCCTTGGGGCTCAACGTCGCGCCTTTCTGCGCAAGGGAAAGCTGTTCCCGTACGTCGCCAAACCATATCAGCGGCTGCCCACCCAGGTAGGTAAGGAGCACCGTCGCTTCCTCGGTCTCGTCCAACGCACGACTCACCTCGCTGAAATCGCGGTGAGGGGTAAGCCCCATGCAAAGTTCCGATCCCATGGACGTAACACAAAGAGACGCCAACTGCTCCCGTATTTTTGTAAACTCCAGCACGCGCAACTCGCGTTCCGGTTCCATGCGTCGCTCCTCCTTCGGTTCCGCGCTGTACAAACGGCGTACGGGCAGGCTCAGCCTGCCGCGTTACTCCACCCCGCGCAGAAAATGCCCCGTCGTGCCGGGCGTATCGCCTTTCGGCGCGTCGCCCGTACGCATCAGCGCGGCGAAACGCCGGGTAATCGCTATCTGTTCTGCAATCGGCTCCACGGTAAAGCGCAGCCGCATCCCCACCCCCAGCGCCCGACGGCGGCCTTCCTGTGCCGCCAGATCGGTCGGCAGCGCGTTTTCCATCTCCAGCACACAGCCTTCGGGCATGCGCACACGCACAAGCGGGAAACGATACCCCCGGCGGTCGGTGATCGCCGCGTCCGGGCTGGCGCACGCCCGGTCACCGGGGCGGCACAGCGCGCAGATTTCCCGCCCTTGCGCAAGGCCCCGCGCCACACGCTCCGGGCAATGGTTGAGCAGCATCAGCCGTTCGCGGCCGTACACGGTCAACAGCGCCGGCACACCGCACGTGCTTGGCATCAGCGCTGCCAGTTCGCCCGCATTGAGCTCCGGCCACAGCGTAAAAAACGC
>JAJFVI010000019.1 GCA_021371895.1 Eubacteriales bacterium
ATCAGCACCAGCGCGATGCCGCTTGTAATTGCTTCTCTGCGTTTTTTACTTTTTATACCGCCGCGCATGCTACTTGTCCCCCTCTTCATAAAACAACCAGGATTTTGATGTTGCAAACAGCACAAGCGTGAAAACGCCGATCAGCAAAAAGAAAATGAACGATATCGCAGCCGCATAGCTCATATCGTTGTTAATGAAGCCCGTTCGATACATCATAAAAGACATAAACGTGTATTCAGGGTAAGTGGTGCGGTTGCTTCCTGCATAGATCAGCGAGGGTACGACCACCTGCATGTTGGCAATCAGGCTCATCAGCAGGTTATAGAAAATGATGGGGGTCATGCAGGGGATTGTGATGTTGATAAAGCGCTGCCAGCCGCTGGCGCCATCGATTTCCGCAGCCTCATGGTACACGCGCGGCACGTTGCCCAGCCCGGCCAGGAAAATGACGATCAGATTACCGCACGCCCAGACGGCGATCACCGCCAAAGAAGGGATGATAAATTTGGAATCCGCCAGAAAGGCGATTTTATTGATGCCGTGGCTGGCCAGCAGGGCGTTAAACACGCCGAAATCCGGGTTGTAAAGCAGACCCCAGCTCATGTACACAGCCATGGCGGGAACAATGTAGGGCACATAGAAAACCGCACGAAAAAAGCCTCGCGCGGGCATCTTGCGGTTTAGCAGCATGGCAAGCGTCAGGGAATAAATCATGCTGATACCCACAGAAAGCACTGCATAAAGCAGTGTTACCTTCATGGATGTCCAGAAAAACGGATCCCTGGTAAATAGCTTGATGTAGTTATTGAATCCGATAAAAATAGGTTGTGGCATAATGGCTGTCCATTTGAAAAAAGAGAGAATAAACACAGCAAGCAGGGGCAGATAGGTCAAGAAGGTTAGCCCCAGGAAGGCAGGGATTAAAAACAGCTTGGCTGCGCGCGCTTCCTGGCGCGCCATCAGGGAATGTCCATTGCCAGATCTTCTCATGTCATTACCCCATCTGGGTGGGACCCGCCCACAAAGAGTGTGGGCGGGTCCCGTCGATTTTCGTTACATGCCTTCGTGCGCGGCTTTGAGCACATCAATATTTTGCGTGATCGCGTCCGCAACAGTCTCGTTACCGCTCCAGCAGGGCGCAAGGATGGTGCTGAGCGCATCGTTGAACAGGTTGGTGTTGTTTACCCAGTACCAGGACGCGGGCTTTGCGTAACCAAACGCGTAATCCACAACTGCCGATTTATACTCAGCATACGGCGGGAAGTTGGGATTGTCTACCCATTTGTGTGTTAAAGCCTCGTCGGTATAGTAGCTGGAGTTGACGGGCATCCAGATGCCGCTGGAGATCAAGCCCCACGCGTTTTCTTCCTTGGCATACCACTTCAGCCATGTCATGGCTTCTTCCGGATGCTTGGAGGTGGCGAACGCCACGTTCACACCGCCGGTGTTGAGGGTTACTTTGTCTTTCATGTAGGGCAGCACGCCGATGCCATAGTCCAGTCCGTCGGTTTTTTGGGCATTGGCCAGCCATACGCCGATAGACCACTGGCCGTTGACGTACATGGCTGTGTTGCCGGCCACCATATCCTGGTCGATAGTGGTGGCGGTGTTGGTGCCGTATTGCGGTGCCACATGATCTACCAGCGCGAGGTCGGCGACGCGCTGCAAGCCTTCCATGGCCTCAGGCGTGTTGATGGTTACGTTGCCATCCTTGTCATACCAGGCGCCGCCGTTGGTCACAGACCACTCTTCCAGCTGCCAGAAGTCCGGGCAGAACATAACGCCATAGCGCTTGATGTTGTTTGCGTCGAAATCAGGAGATTTTGCGTTGTTGCCATTCACATCCAAGGTCATTTGTTTGGCGACGTCCACAAAGGTGTCCCAATCCCACGTGGTATCGGCATTGCCCGGAGGGGGCGTTACGCCCGCATCGGCAAAAGCCTTTTTGTCGTAGTACAGCAACAGAATTTCATTGGCTACGGAATAGCCGACGGGTTTGCCTTCAAAGGTGAAGGCGAGGCTGTCCAACGGTTTGGGTTCGTCCGCGGCGTACATGTTGCTCGCGTCGGCCAACATGCCCTGCTGCGCCCACATCAGTACGGCGTCCTCCGCCATGATGCCCGTATCGGGCAGATCGTTGCCCGCCACGCGGGTGTTCAATGTGCCGACATAGTCCGCACGGTCGATCTGGATGGCTTGCACGTGGATCTTGTCCTGCTCGCTCTCAAACTTCGCAATGGCTTCGTTGAGCACGCGCAGTTCCTCATCGTTGCCCCACATGGAGTAGGTGATGGTGGTGCGATCCTCTGCCAGGGCTGCCAGCCCCGCAAACAAAGGCAGCATCATGGTCAGTACGATTGCCAAACCCAGAAAACGGAATCCCTTTTTCATGTCGCTTCCTCCCTTATTTATCATGCACATCCGTGCATTATAGAACCGATTTTTAGCTATAACAGGGAGCTTCCGTGTCGGTACGGCACAATCTGACGATATAGCGAGGGAGTTACCTTTACGGTCGTACATTCAGGTATACGCGCATTTCACCTTCGCCCCGGTTTGCCCAAAGGTAATAGGGGATCAATGTAATTTTCTGCGGTTCCCACTCCGGTAGCCTGTTTTGATATAGAGTTTGTTCGTCCACGGAAACGGCTTTGGTGCCCATCAGGGTCAGCGTCACCGCCCCGCCGTGATCAAACGCCGCATACTCGCTAAAGGAGGGGTGCTCCGGAAGCGCGAGGCTTGCCAGGCCCTTGTCGTTATCCGCCTGTTCCGCGCAATACACAAGGGGGCCGCGCATAACAGACGCCTTGCCTGTGTTGCCGATTACCTTCGGGTGAGATACCACGTAATGCGGCTGCATATCCATCGTCGCCAGCACCACATCGCCGTTGGCCAGCGCGGGTAAGGTAATGTAGCCGTTGTCGACCGTAATGGGCAGCGCCTTGTCGTTCAGCGTAAGTGTTTTGATCGGCGCGAAAGCGCTTTGCCGCAGTTTGATGCGCTGGTCGCCGGCGAGCGCCGTAATGCGCAGCGTGTTGCCATAGGGGTACTGCGTTTGCAGCTGCAGGGCGAAACGCCCATCCTGAATTTCGCACGCGAACGGGATATGGATGTACAGGCTGTTCCCATCGGACCCAAAGGCATAGCCCGCGATGCTCATCACCGTACGGGCGATGTTGGTGGGGCAGCAGGCCACGTCGAACCAGCGCTGGCGAACGGTCTTGATATGGGCGTAGCTCGGGTTAACGCGGCATACATCCGGATCCACCTGAAGCGGCCCCACATAGAAGAATTCCGTGCCCGTAAGCGAGATGCCCCCCAGCACCTGGTTGAAAAACGCGCGCTCCACGGTATCGTAATACGCGCCATCTCCCGTAAGCGAGGTCATGCGGCTGGCAAACATCATCAGCGCGACCGAGGCGCAGCTCTCGCCGTATATGGTATCGTTAGGCAGGTCATAGTCCCCGGTAAAGCTTTCGCCGATGTAGGTGCTGCCCACGCCGCCGGTAATGTACATGCGTCGTTGGGTCACGCTTTTATAAAGTACATTGCATGCGCGGGCGAGGGCGTCGTCCCCGCACAGGGTTGCCAAATCGGCCATGGCGCTGTACATGTACAGCGCGCGTACCGCATGCCCTACCGCCTCGGTTTGGCGGGCAGGCTCGATGTGGGTTTGGGCGTAAGTAGGAAGGTTGATTACCGGCTGGTTGAAAATATCCTTGTATCCCGGGCGTTCGCGTTCCATTGGAAAGTAGAGGGGGCGCTGGCCGCGCTGTGATATAAAGTACGCCGCGAGGTTCAGGTAGGCTTCGTTGTTCGTAACCTTATACAGCTTGATAAGCCCGACTTCTGCCACCTGATGGCCGGGATAGCCGTGGTTTTGTCCCTCGCCGGGGCCAAAAACAAGGGTAAGGTAATCCGCGAAGCGGCAAGCAGTGTCCAGGATGGCGCGTTTGCTGGTCGCTTTATAATAAGCCACCGCAGCTTCAAAAAAGTGCCCCGCGCAATACAGTTCGTGCCCCTGCTGTAGGGTGGTAAAGCGGCCGTCAGGTTCTTTGATGGTATAGTAGGTATTAATGTATCCATCCGGCTGCTGCGCCATGCGAATGAGCTCACAAATGCTATCTGCGATTGCTTCCTGTTCCGGATTATGGAAAACCTCAATACAGTAAGCGGTGGCCTCCAGCCACTTATATAGATCGCTGTCCTGAAAGATATTCCCATAGAATTCGCCCTGGCTCAACCCTGCCGCGATGCGGAAGTTCTCAATACAGTGGCTTTTTGCCACGCCTGAGACACGATCGTGCAGCGTATCCCACTGGTAGGGAATCACCTTCTCCTTGACGAGCTGCTGCATCCTTTGCGGTAAACCATCTGTAAATCGTACACACCGGAGAGGAAGAGGGGTTATCTGTTTCATATGTTCTGGCCACCTTACTGAGGTTATTGAATAGGATACATTGCGCGTGTGCCCATCCGAAAGGTAGTTCCTACCCGTCTCGCACATGCACAGTCAATATAACTAATCGATTCACTATTTACAGCCGCATTATAGCATGTTAAACATGGGATGTCAACGTCAATTTGTGACATTGTAATATCCGGATAAAACACCGTGAATACTTTATGATACAACACTTTGACGCTTTTTATTGACATTTATAGCAGGATTTGATATTATAGTTTTTGAGTAATCGTTTCACTAATTTAAGTTGAGCACGATATAACACGTAGTATGGGGTGATGGGTTTGGCAACCATGAAGGAAATCGCCGAGTTGGCCGGTGTTTCTGTAGCAACGGTGTCCTATGTGCTCAGCGGTAAAAAGAAGGTAAGCCCTGCAAAACGCGAACGCGTTTTGAACGCTGTGGAATTGACCAATTATAAGCTTAATACTATCGCAAAATCGCTGCGCACCAGCAAAACGGAGATCATCGGCGTGCTTGTAGAGGATATCTGCGGCTTGCCGGTGCCCGAGATCGTCGATGGCATCAATCAGATGCTCAGCGACAGCGGCTATCAAGTACTATTGAACAACCTACAGCTGCTCAATAAACTGTACAATCAGTATGAGCAATTAAGCCAGTATATCTCCACCATCAACCGTGGCATACAGCTTTTAGAAGACGCGCGCGTGGATGGTATTATTTATATCGCAATGCACGATCGCCGCATTGACGGTATCCACCAGCCTGTCAACATCCCGCTGGTATTTGCATATGCCAACAGCGACGATCCCGCAAGTCTATCCGTATCCTACGATAATCATTTTAGCTCCTACGATATTACGCAGCACCTGATTCAGCTAAACCACAAGCGAATCGCGCTGATTGCGGGGCACACCAATAGCTCGGCCACAAAGTTACGCTTGAGCGGCTTCCGCGCCGCCATGAATGAAGCGGGGCTGCACGTGCCCCAAGAGTACATCCGCTGGGGCGATTGGGAGTTTCACTCGGGTTTGGAGCAAACCAACATGCTTTTATCGCTTAAGATTCCGCCTACGGCTATCGTAGCGATGAACGACGTGATGGCAGCAGGTTGCTATGCGGCGGCGTACAAGCGCAAGCTCAGCATACCGGAGGATCTGTCCGTCGTGGGGTTTGACAATCAGCCGGTGGCTTCCTTCCTGTACCCGAACTTGACGACTGTCGCGTTGCCTAATAAAAAAATCGGCCTGACCGCAGCCAAACATCTGCTTTGGCGGTTGGAAGGCAGAGAGAAAATTCCGGCCAATACCACACTGCCATGCACCGTGATCGTACGGGATTCTACTGCGCCACCAAAATAAGGATTGCGATAGCATAGGACGCAAGTACTGGCTTGTCGTTGATAACCTATAAAGCACTCCTGGCGGTTGAGATTGTCAGGGTTATTTGTCGCATATCCGGGTATTTTGTCGGAGGATTTTTACACACCTGCAAGGATTTGAATAAGATCGCTGCAATACCAATCACTTAACCGCCGTATGGCGTTATACTGACGCAACATCCGGCGGCATTGGTGAACATATAGCTTTTTTAACGTAGTGTCTGCGATAGCAGAGGAGATCGAACCATACAAG
>JAJFVI010000026.1 GCA_021371895.1 Eubacteriales bacterium
GGGCGCAAGAGCCTTTTACCAGGCGTAGCCGGGCGGGATACCATCCGCCAGAACCACATCCACGCGCTGCACCCCGTGGAGCCGCGCTCCAGCGACCTGGTGGGCTGCGGCGTGCTGCTCCACAACCCCGTACACGAGGATATGCAGGAAGGCGCGGCCATGGCCGCCCCGGTGTTTGGTATTAATATTGTGGTGGACGGTAACGGCGAGCTTATCGCCCTGCCTTGCGGTGACGCCGAGAAGGCATGGGAAGAAAGCTGCCGGCTGGTGGATCGTTATAATGGCGTACCCATTGCCAAAAAAGCGGACGCGGTGATCGTTTCCTGCGGAGGGTTCCCCAAGGACATTAACCTGTACCAGTCCTCCAAAACCATGATTAACGCCTATCAGGCCGTAAAGGCGGGCGGCACGGTGATCTTTTTGAGCGAGTGCCGCGAGGGCGGCGGCCCGGAGGAATTTTTTGGCTGGAGCCGCTGCCAGCGGGAAGGCACGCTGGATAGGGAACTGCGCGCACATTTCACCATTGCGGGCTACATCTTTTACGTCTGCTGCGAAATCGCAGTGCATACGGATTTGCACATGCTCACAAAAATCCCCGCTGAGACGCTTGCGCCAATGCGGATTACCGGACACGCAACGGCGGAGGAATTGGCGGAGTTACTCGATTTTGGCGAGAAAACGGTGTACGTAATGCCGCATGGGAGCAGCACCGTGCCGATGATGGGAAAGTTATAAGTGCATAGTAGTAGGCATTTTTATATACATAAAATCATTTCTTTATTTACTTGCGCCACTTTCGAACAAAGGTCACACTGTACTGTTTAGGATATTTTTGGCTTCCTTGATATCAATTCGGGCCTTATGTCCATGCCTTTCCAGTAAGTATAAAAGTTCAGCACCGTTCATAAGTTTAATCGGCTTTCCCTGAGCAAAGCTGTATGCGTCGCTTCCATAATTTGATGTTGTAACAAGGATACCCTTTGTTGCACCTTCATTCATTAGAGTACCATATAAATCTCGTACAGCTGATACGCCGACAACGTTTGTATATCTCTTTGCTTGAATAACAATCTTTCCCCCCCTTATTGGATCTGGATCAAAGGCAATTGCGTCAACGCCACCATCTCTGCTGGCTCGTGTAATTTTAACTTCTCCTCCGTTTGTGTTAAATTCTTTTTCAAATATCTCTCGAATTAAATGTTCAAAATCCTGCCAATCAATTGCTGCTAAATTTACGCTATCATTTAATTGATCGGCAACGCCATATCCTTCAATAAATCTATCATCGTCTCGATCCATGGCTATGATTGGGGCAACCGGCGTAACATTAGCAAACGAGACTGCAGATACACCTTTTGAACTCCTAAACCATGTTTTTGGATCAACCGCGTATAAATTTATACTTTCAAATTCATTTCTCATGGTACATATTGACAATATATACGGTTCAATATTCTTCCCCGTAGCTTTATCTATTGTTTCAATCTTACCATTTATGACTACTGAGTCAACTAATTTATTCTCGGCACCGAGAATGAAGACAAGATTAAGTGTTTGCAACACAATTTGATATATGATGTTGTCATATTTCCTCTTCATATATGATTCCGAATAGTTTATTTCTTTCAGCTCGTTCCTTGATTTTACATATGAAACTTCCTTAAGCACAGGAATATCTTCAAGTTTGGGGAAAAGCAATTCAACGAGCATTCTTTTACTTTTTTCATCGTACTCAATCTCAACAGTTCTGTCATAGTTGAAGGGGTAATTCATACCCTCTAAAACCCATGTGAAATACTGTTCAACGGAAGTGACGTCTCCAAACTTATAATTGCGGAAAATCGTATCTATTCTTTCGTTATTCTCGGTTTGGTTTTGTAAAAACTCTGCGTTATCCGCTTCCCATTGATCTATTAAGGATTTCTGATGCTTTATTATTACGTTGTTGGTTAGTTCTATGGACTCTTTATTAGCTTCCCAAGCATCTATATCCCGCTCGTATAAACGGTTATTATTACTTACGAACTTTTGCTTTTTTCTTTTAGAAATTCTGGTAAAAAATGGCAGTTTGGGATTATACTTTGCATCTGTTGTTTGTGGCATGGTTGGTACAACGCGAAGTTTTGGGCTTTGTGGCTTGTGAACAGGGTACCTGGAAAAATCTTTTAGTTTATTACTATCAAGACTTTGAGGTCGAAGAGAATTCATCAGTATTGTGTCCAATGCTCTTTGAACACTTTCTGCTTGATGTGTCATTTCATTAGCATCTGCCAACGAATCTTCGCAACTCTTTAACTTTGTAACTCTTTCTGATTCTTTTGCCCGTTTTTGTAATTCCCTCGACCATTGTTCATCCCATTGAGCTTTAATGGCGTTAACCCTTTGATCTAATTCATATCGAGTTGCTGCTTTCACAATTCGATACTTATTCAATCCGCTATGAGTAACTTCAGATTTATAATAATACGAAGATGCCATAATTACCTCCATTATTGTACATACATGTTCTTGTTTGATTTTAACACGACATACATCGGACGTCAATAAATCCAGAATATGCCAATTGATCTTTCTACGCACGTCCATCCTTTCACAATATAGATTTCCCACAACTTGTTAAGTAAAGAAATGGATTAAATCCTCCTACAACTCTTGACAAACATGTTTTCCCATGTTTTAATAATCAAAACCGTTGAAGCGGAGATCACACCGATAGCGCACTCCCAGAGAGCCGGGGCAGCTGGAAACCGGCAGGAAGCGAATCGGCAAATGGACCGCAGAGGGCGCGTTGAAAGGATGGCGACATCCGAGTATGGCGCGACGCAAAGCCAGCGTTAATGGGCTGAGGATGTGTCGGCATCCGATAGAGGCGGACGGGAAACCGTCAACCAAGGTGGTACCGCAGATGTAACCGCATCTGTCCTTGAACAAAGGACGGGTGCGTTTTTTCGTACCGCAAGGCCAAACCGACAGCGCTCTATTCCCAAACCGGAACAGAAGAAAGGACGGTATTCCCATGAAAAAACTGTTTGTATTGGTTTCCGTACTGCTGCTGGTTGCCTCCTTCGCCCTCACCGCGAACGCCGAAACCCCGAAAACCTACATCGTGGGTATCATCCAGATGGCCGATAACGGCGCCTTCACCGACATGCGCGAGGGATACATCGCCCGCATGCGCGAGCTGGGTTACGGCGAGGATGTCATGACCTTTGATTACCAGAATGCCCAGGGGGATATGACCAACCTGGCCTCCATCTGCCAGGCGATGATCGCGGAAAACGTGGATTACGTGGTCACCATCGCCACGCCCCCCTCGCAGGCATTCCTCAACATGGATAGCGGCATTCCCCAGTTTTTCATCTCCGTATCCAACCCCGTAGGCGCGGGGCTGATTACCGAAATGGCGCACCCGGATAAGGGCTGCACCGGCACGAGCAACGCCATTCCTGTGGAGGAAATGTTCAAGCTGAGCGAAAAGCTCACTCCCGGCTGCAAGACCTACGGGCTCATTTACTGCACCAGCGAAATCAACTCCGTTACCACCATCAACAACGCCAAAGCCTATATGGACGCCAACGGGCTGAGTTACGTAGAGGCCGTAGTGACCAACTCCGGCGAGGTGCAGCAGGCCGCGCAGTCGCTGGTGGGGCGTGTGGACGCGATGTTCATCCCCAACGACAGCGTGGTGCAGACGGCTTTGACCGCCGTGGCCGAAGTGGCTAAGGATGCGAAAATCCCCGTTTACGGTTCCTCCGCGGTTATGGTAGCTTCAGGCGCGTTTGCGACCATCTCCATCAGCGATACCCAGATCGGCCAGATGACCGCCGACATGAGCGGCCAGTTCCTCTCCGGCACGCCTATCGCACAAATCCCCGCCGTGGTTGTGAGCGATTTTGTGATGGTCATCAACAAAACCACCGCGGACGCCATTGGCGTAACGCTTACCGACGAAGTGCTTGCGGAAGCGAAGATCATCGAATAATCCGCCGCCGCCGCGCCGGGGGGCTCGTTCTCCCGGCGCGGCGGTATCGAAACGCAATCCATCCGGAAAAGAGGACGCGTTATGACACTGTTTCTGGGTTCCCTGCAACTGGGTCTGATGTACGGTTTGCTGGCGATGGGCATCTTCATCAGCTTCCGCATCCTCAACATTCCGGACCTTACCGCCGAGGGTAGCTTTACCCTCGGCGTTGCCGTGTCCGCGGTGGTAACGCTGGCGGGAACGCCCTATCTTGGATTGCTGGCCGCGTTCTTGTGCGGCATGGCTGCTGGGGCTGTAACGGGACTGTTGCAGACGAAGGTGGGTATCCACCCGATTCTGGCGGGCATCCTGACTATGAGCGCCCTATACACCGTAAACCTTGCGATCATGGGCGCGCGCGCCAACCTGACCCTCATCGGGCAGGATACGCTGTTCCAGCGGCTATACGCCGCGCTCGTCCCCATGAGCAAGGATGGGGTGAAACTGCTGGTGGGCGCGGCGCTGGCTATCGTAACGCTTGCGCTGCTGATCTGGTTTTTTAAAACCCATCTGGGGCTTTGCATCCGGGCGACCGGCAATAACGAGGCGATGGTGCGCTCCTCCTCCATCAACGCTTCCGCGATGAAAATCGCGGGGCTGGCGGTTTCCAACGGCTGCATCGCGCTATCCGGCGCGATTGTGGCGCAGTATCAGGGCTACGCGGATATTTCCAGCGGCATCGGCATACTGGTGGTGGGGCTGGCATCGGTGATCATCGGGGAGGCTTTCTTCGGCAGGCGCGGCGTAACGCTGGGGCTGGTGTCGGCCATCGTGGGCTCGGTCAGCTACCGTATTATTATTTCGCTGGCATTGTCCACTAACGTTTTCCCGACTTACTTCCTCAAGCTGATTTCCGCAGTGATTGTGGCGGTAGCGCTGAGCATTCCCACGGTTAAGGAAGGGCTGGAAAAGCGGCGGATTCGCAGGGAGGGGAAAAACCGTGCTTGAACTTCGCGGCATTGGCAAAACGTTTGCCAGAGGAACCGTCAACGAGCATACGGCGCTGACCAATATTAATTTTTCCCTTGGCGACGGGGATTTTGTGACCATCCTTGGTTCCAACGGCGCGGGGAAAAG
>JAJFVI010000036.1 GCA_021371895.1 Eubacteriales bacterium
GTATGGCTGGAAATCGCCGCATCGGTCACCCGTTTGAAATACGCTTGTTTCCCAGGTTGACCGAAGCCATAAAAAAAACAGACGCAATGCGTATCCCAATACTCGCGTCCATGGGCCCGATTCGCTCCATGATGTCCTTGGCGTCCAGTCCTTTCGTTGCTTTTGCCGCAGCGGCCGCGAAAAGCGCCAGGGCTTGCTTCGCGGATATTTTCATCGGGTCGTGCGCGCCCTTGTCGGTGTCCAGCGCGTCGGCGTATTCCCATCCGGTCAGTTTTCGCAAGTCGTAGTCAAGCTCGGTTAAGTCCTTTCCGCCGGCGCGGATGGGCGTTTCCAGCGTTACTGTTCCGGCCGAAATGCGCAGCAGTTGTTTTTCGGCGTTGGCAAGCAGTTCCTGCCTCTTGTCCTCCTGGGATTTCTGCGCGGGCTCCTGCGTGGGTACCTGTTCTCCTTCGCTTTCGGTTGCTGTGGTTTTGGCTCCTTGTGGCATATCGGTTTCCTTTCTTCGTTGTCCGTTTTCCCGCGGGCGCGGAACAATGTCCGCGCCCGCGGGTCTTTTCGGGTTAGGCCAGCAGGTTTTCCACCTCGTCGGTGTAGCTCTTGCCGTTGAACTTGATGATTCCGGCCATCGCGTCGATGATCGTTACGATCTCGCCGTCGATTTCCTCCTCGTAGCGCAGCACGGAATACTTTTCCGTGGAGCCGTAGGGGTTCCCGGTCTCGATCTTGCCCTTGTCTGTCTCCGAATGCACGCAGGTCACGCGGAACTTGACGCTCTTGTGCTCGATCTCTCCGCTGGCCACGTTGTAACCCTGGCGCGCCACGCGGGCCTCGATCAGGTGTTTCCCGGGGTCGGCCAGGTACCGGCAGTTGACGCCATTGTTGTGGGCAACCGTAATCTCCATGGCCTCCATGTGCGTGGTGTTGGGCATGGCTACGTCCATCGCCATTCCGCTGGCCTTGATGTCCGTGGAGCTGTGCTTCACGGTCGGCAGGCCAACGCTGGTAACGTCCTCCGCCACCAGGCCGTTGTTGAGTAGCCGGTGACCCTCGACGTTGTTATATACTTTGGTCGGCATGTGCTTTCCCCTCCTTTACGTGGTCTGGTAGTAGGTCGTAAAGCCTTCGTCCGTCCAGTTGACGATGGCCTTCATGCTCTTGGCAAGGGGCGTGGTCGTCACGTTGAACACGAAGGAGTAATCCCCGTTCATCACGTCGCTCAGGTTGTCCTCGGTGGCGTTGGCCTCCACCGCTCCGTAGGTCAGCGCGCCGATCTTTACCAGCGCGTCCAGCCGCGCCTGTTCCTCCGCAATGATGGTTCGGATGCCGTTGTCCGTCATGGGCTGATCCACGCTGCGCATCCGGCGGTGCTGGAAGTCGTTGCTGATGTAGAACAGCATCATGCGGCTGGTTTCCGAAACGTTGATCTGGTCTTTCGTTTCCTGCGTGTAGTCCGCGCTGTGCGCGCCCCAGATCGCCCAGCGCCCGCCCACGTAGGCGGCGGAAGCGATGCCGTTTTTGTTCAGAAGCTCGTTGATGACTTCGTCGTCGTACAGGCGGTTGGCGTACGCGTCCCCGAGGTACAGGTTCTGGATAATGGCGCAGTCGGTGTTACTGGCCGTCTTGTAGGGAATGTTGTCCTGGTCGATCAGCAGTTCCTGCAGGTTCGCCATCGCCAGCACGGACAGGTGATACGTCTTGCCGTCCGTTCCCTTGGCCAGCGGGAAGTACACCGTCTCGTTCTCCCGGTTGTATCCGTTGGCTGCGCGCCAGATATGTGCGTTGGAAAGCGTCAAAGGCGTTGCGTCATGCACAATGGGCAGATCGACGTACATATAGGCGTCCCAATGCCCGTTGATCTTTGCGCTTACCTGTGCCATCACCGCGTGTACCTCGGGTACGCTGCCGAAGCCGGGGCACAGCAGGTAGGTGGGAATGCAGCCCGTCACCTGGTATACGTTTTTCACCGCGAACAAGCCGGTATTGAGCCCCGCTCCGTCTGTAGCGCCGATCACGTCCTCCCCGTCCACCGCCGTTGCGTCGATCAGGTCGTAGGTAACGGCAAGCGCGGCGGTTCCCAGCGCGCCGCTGGTCAGTTCCGCAATGGTAATCACGCTCTTCGTGCAGTCGTAGGCAATGGTGTAGTCCGTCCCCTTCACCTTGGTTACGGGCGGTGTGGCGGTCGTTTTCACCGCAACGCTGTCCAGGATGATGCTTTCCGCGGCCGGGATGGTCATGCGTCCGTTCACCGGGGTCAGGCTCGCTGTACCTCCGGTTGCCGCCTTGTGCGCTACCGGGTCGAGCACGTTGATAAGCACCAGCGGGCCCACGCCCTTGTTTTCCAGGTGGGCGTGCATCGCTTCGCACAGCGTGTACTTGTCCCAGTCGTCGGAATAGCCCAGGGCTTTGCGCGCCTCCGCGATGTTTTGTACCAGAATCGGCACGTTCACGTTGGCTGCGCCCCCCGCCACGTTGTGCACGGGCGCGGTGCCGACGTATACAATGGCGTTGCGGCTCTGGGCGGCTTCTTTCATTCCCGCCGCCTGAATCTGTCCGTATGCGCCATGCAGATATTGGGTCATGTTGTGTTCCTCCTTTTCCCTATATAAGATGTTTTTCAATGTCTGGGTTGGCGCTCTCTTCGGTATAGCATCCAAATTCGACGTTCACGAATCCGTAGAAGAGGGGGCGTCTGTCCACCACGTAACTCTGGTCTGTGTACAGCGCGTAGTACAGGCTTTCCTCATTCACAAACAGGTCGGTATGGGGAATGAACTTCTGCCCAAGCAGCTTTTCCATGCAGTCGTCCATCCAGTTAAACAGCGTCAGCACGCCTTCCTCGGTGCCTTCCGTAATCAGGCTCATGTCCATCGCGCCGTCTTTCATGCTGTCCATAAATCCCAGTAGCCGTGTTCCCGGCTCGTACACGCTGAACAGGATGCTTACGGCAAGGGTTTGCCCCAACTCTTTAGGTCGGTGCACGTCGTTGTAGCGGTCGAAGCGCTTCTCCTCCATGAACTTTGCCTTGGAAGGGTTGGGCATAATCAGGATACCCGGCGCAACGCTCAGGGGATCGGTTTCGCTTCCAACCGTCCCGTCCGGCCTTCTTGGCGTCCACCCGATATAGCACTTGGGTTCCTGCCTGCGGATGTCCCCAATAGCCATCTTCACTCCCGGCGCTTTCATGCTCCGTCCGTCGCACAGTTCTTTTTGCACCCATTCCTTCAGCAGGCGCAGCCTTTCGCTCGTTCTCACAGCGCCACCTCCCGCGGTTCGCAGGCGCTTAGCAGTATGGAATACATGCCCGCATCCTCCTGCACCTGGAGAATCTTCATCGGTTTTCTGTCGAAGAAGCCCTGATCGTTGGGTTGCGCGCGTCCGGGGAAGTCGCTTACGCGCGTGTACACCATCGTCTCCGCCGTGTTGTTGTCCCACGAAATATCGTTGACGTTGTTGTTCTTGCGTTTCATCGCCATTTCATCATCCGTCACGCACAGGAAACTCCTTCCGTTCCATGTGTGGGTTTCCGCGAAATGGTCAGGGTTGAGGAAAACGCGGCTGTTGTCCTCCGCAATGCGATCCTTTAGCGTCACTTGGCCTCACCGGCAGGCTGTTCCGCCGTTTCCTTCGCTTTGGCCACTTTGGCGGCTGCGGGCTTTTTCTCTGGAGGCAGAAGCACTGCTTTCCCCTGCTCGATCAGCCGCATGCCGTAGCTGTTGTTTACATCCACGGCTTCTCCTCCGTGCGTGAGTTTGACTTTCATTTCTTCGTCCCCCTTCCCGCAGGTTTCTTCCCGGCAGCCTTCTTTGCGGCCGGTTTCCGGGTCGCCGTCGCTTTCGCTTCCGGCTCGTCCGCCTTTGCCTGCACCGGTTCCACAACGCCTTCCATCGCGTCAATTTCAGGCGGCGCGGGTTCCGGTTCATTGTCCTCGGCGGTTTCCTCCTCGGCGGTCGTTTTCTCCTCGGCGGCTTCCTCCTCGGCAACTTCTTCCGCCGCCTGCGTTTCCGTCCGGGTCGTTTCCCGTTTAACGGGAACGGGGCGATCCGCGCTCTCCGCGCAGACCGCCCTCAGCCGGATCAGCCTTTCGGCCACTTTATCGGGAAGCTCATTGATGATTTCCCCGTGGGTATACAGCCGCTTCCCAACGTTTACGTAACACAGCGCAATGTAGCTCATTCGGCTCTCCGTTCTCCGCGCTCTGGCGGCTTACAGCACGTTGCCTACCGCCCACGCGTCCACGTTGAAGGGCACGATGGTGGGGCTGCTCGTCAAGCGGTTCTTGATGACGTTCGTGTCCGCGTTCCCGATGCGGAACGGAACCTCTTTCTTGATGTAGTATTTGATGATCATTTCCTCGCCGTAACCCGACGTCTGCATCACGGGGCCATGCGGGCAGTTCAGCACGCCCCGGCCGCCCATGATGACCGTTCCGCTGGGAAGGACGTACTTCATCGTTCCATCTTCGTCCAGGAACTTGCCGGAGAAACTGTACATCTCCGCGCCGTCGCTGTTCCAGCCGATGAAGCGCACGCCCTGCCCGCGGTACTTGGTGTTGATCGCGCCCATGTCGATATTCTTGCTGTCGAACTGCTTCACGTATTTTGCGTTTTCCAGCATGGCATCGGCCACGTCTGGTGCCATCACGATGATGTCCACGTACCCCAGCCCGTCGTACACCAGGTCGTACATCTTGTGCATGTCGTAGTCGATCTTCGCGGTCGCCTCATCCCACGCGGTAGCGGGCGTATAGACGTTTGTAAAGCCGTAATCGGCCACCAGCAGGGTTTCCTTGTCACGCCCTTCGCTGGTGTAGCGGAACACGTCCAGCTTTCCGGTCAGTAACACCATGCGCGCCATATGCTCGCGGCGGCGCTGAATGGCCTTGCGCATCTCCACCATGTCCTCCGCCAGCAGCTTCTTTTCGCGCTGTTCAGGGGTCATGGCGCCCAGCACGTTTTCGCCGAAAGCGCGCTTTACGATGTCCGTTGCGTTGATGATGCGCTCCGGGGCCACGGTGCAGAAACCGATCCTGCGGGTTTCATATCCGCTGCGCGCCATTGCCACGCCGCCGGTGCCGGGTACCACGATGGGCGCCATCTGTTTCACGCCCTTGCGGAAGTCGTAGATCGCTTCCGTGTCCTCCACGGTGCCAGCGTCCTTGGCAAACGTGTCGTACAGAAAGGTGTATTCCGGCGGCATCAGTTCAATCGCTTTCAACTGTGCTGCGGTGCTGTAAATATCAAGCGGCATATTGTTTTTCCTCCTTCGTTATCAGGTCGTCGCCCAAATGGCGTACAGGGTCAGGGCAGCAGAGGCGGTGTAGCTCGCCGCGGCGGCGTAGTCGGTGCCGGTGCCGTCCGCCTTGGTGTTCCATTTGCTGAACGTCTTTCCGCTGGGCGGAGTGAACGTGTTGGCGGCGATGGCGTAGGTGCTTCCGGCGTCTGCGTAAACCACAACGTCGGCGCCCGTGCCTCCGTTGGCCTTGTAGGTTACGGTCACGCGATAGTTGTCAAACGTCGCGTCTGCGTCGTCCATCACGTCCAGCACAATGCCCTGCTGGCGCAGCACCAGGGCATGCGCGGCGGTCAGCGTCGCGCCGCTGGCGAGGATCAGCTTCCCGCGGATCATCCTGCCCGCGCGGTAAGCGCGCGCATCCTCCGCAATGGTCAGGCTGGCGTTCGTATCCACCGCCTCGTCCAGCACAACCAGGTTATAGCTTGCGCTCATCTGCCCGGTTCCCGCCGGGGCGTACATGCCGCTGCTCTTGCGGTACATAATCTGACCGCGCGCAAGCGTTCCGTTGCCGGGTTCGCAGGGGATCGCAATGGCCTGCGCGCCTTCCGGGCCGGAAAGCAGGTATTCAGGGTTATAGGTTCCAACCGTTCCAAACATACTGCTCATGGTTTTTCTCCCTTCTCTTAGTACATGCTGCCCGAATCGTCGCCCGCGTATGCCTTCGCGTACCCGGCGATTTCCTTGGCATTGCGTTCCATCGCTTCCGCGGCGGCGTTTGCGGCGGTGTCGTCACTCGCTCCGCCGGTCACTTTGGCGGAAGCGGCGGTTTCATCCGCGCGGTTCTTGGTAAACGCTTGGGTCTTTTCGCGCTGGGCGGCCACAACCTTCTTGTGGTAGTCCATGGCGCTGGTGCCGGCCTTTTTTGCCTCCGCCGCCATCGCTTCGTAACCGGTGGGCGTCAGGTCGTCGATCTCCTGCATGCGCGTACGTTCGGCCTCTGCGCCGCCGCGCACGATGGATTCGTACATCTCCGGGTCTTGGGCTTTCAGCTGCTCCGGGGTCATCTTAGTGTCTGCCATGGTTTGTCCTTCCTCCTCATGCGTTGTCTTATTTTCAGTCGATGCACCGGCGGCGTTTGTCGGGTCATCGGTACTGACAGGGGGTTGTGCCGCTTCCATTACGGCCACGGCTTCCGGGATGTGCGCGTATTCTCCGCGCATCAGGGTCATTGCCTCCGGGCTTACGCAAGCCACCATGCGTTCCTGTGTTTCAATCACAGCGTCGGCGAACCCGTTTTCCACGGCTGTTTTTGCCGTAAACCACGTTTCCGCGTCCATCCACGTCTTGACCTTCGCGTCGTCCGCTCCGCATCTCTCGGCATAGATGGCGCGGAAGTCGTTTTCCGCGTTCCGCAGCATCGCTACCACGGTTTCCAGTCTTGCGGCGGTGCCTATAGCCACGCTTCGCGGGTTGTGAATCATGTACTGGCTGCCCTCACCCATGAATACTTTCGCGCCTGGCAGGCAGGCCAACAGCGTCGCGGCACTCGCGCATATGCCTTCGATGGATATGGAAAGGTTCGGGAATCCAGCGCCGAGCAGGGCATTCCGCATCGCCACGGCCTCAAACACGTCCCCTCCGGGGCTGTTGATCCGCAGTTTAACGCTCTTTGCACCCTTGATGCCCTTTATGGCTTTGTCAAAGTCCAGGGCGCTTACTTCGGTTTCGTCCCATTTGTTCCACTCGGACGTGATCGCGCTATACACCATAATCTCCGCTTCGGTTTCCGCGGTCATGCGCGCCTCAAAGCGAAAACTGAACCTGTCACGGTTTGGCATTGTTTTTCCCTCCCTGCTGCATTTCGTTCGCTGTGGCAATCTCCACCTTGCGCTGCCGGATGTTCGCGTTCCAGTCGTTGCCGTTGTACTCGGCAGCTTCCTGTTCCTCGGTAGTAATGTTGCTTGCAATGCGCATCTGGGCAGCTTTCACTTCCTTGATGGGGTCTACATGCCCCATGCTCACGCCCATCCACATGCAGCCGCACCACGCGTCCCGCACAATGGGGTCGTCGAAGAATCCCGGCGCCTGTATGCGCCCGATGGATACAGCTTCCGCAAGCCATTGTTCGTAAATCGGCTGGCTGAAGCTGTCGTTGAAGGCCGTCCGGTAAACCCGCACCGTCTGCCAAAAATCCAGCAGTGCGCTGCGCGCCGCTGTATAATTGGAATCATACTTTTTCACCAGCACTTCTTTGGGTATCTCCATGCTCGCGCCGATCACGGTTTGCAGCGTGCTCACGAACGCCTCAAAAGCGCCGTTGTTTCGTATGGGGTTAATGGCGGTTATCTTTTTTCCGGGCGGCAGGGAGTAGATGGCTCCAGGCGCGAGTTCCAGTTTCAGCTCGTCGTCCGTTACCTTTTCATCCTCATTTATCGCGTCCTCCATCCCGTTTTTTCCGTCGTCGTCGGCGCTTTCCACAAACGCCGTCAGCATCGAGGAAACCACGTTCGCCGCCAATTCACTCCCCAGGTATCGGTCCAGCTGCTTGATCTGCTCAATCTGCGCCGCGCAGAAGGGGATGCCACGCCGCTGTTCGGGGCGTTCGTGCGTCATTACGTGCAGGATGTTGGGGTATCCCGTCTTGCTCCCGAAAGCGTCAACCTTCGTCCATTCAATTGTTTGGGTCGAGTTGTCCATTAAAGGGTGGCGGTTGGCAATGTGGTAGCCGGTCACCATGCCCTCATTGTCAATCTCCACGCCGTCCACAATGCGGCCTCCGCCGTCCGTTTCCTTGCTCTCGCTTTCGCCCTCGGAGCTTTCCGGTGTGGAAACGCGGTCCGCTTCCAGCAGGCGCACCGTCGTCTGGTAGGGTGTACGTAGGTTTGCCTTCATCCCGAACAGCGCGAACACGTCCCCGCTTACCAGGTGGCTTCGGTAGGCCAGCTTTTGCAGCCCGTAAAAGTTCTGCTGCCTGCTGGCGTCGCACATCACGTTTTCCGCCCAAAGCTTAAACTCGCGCAGGGTGGCGCGTTCCCATTCCCCGCAGGCTTCGTCTGTCATGCCCAGCACTTCGCCGTCGATCTTCGGCTTGGGCTGTATCCCCCACCCGACTACCTTGGTGGTCAGGGTTGCGGGCCCGCTGCGGGCTAACCCGCCGCCCGCGTACAGGTCGCGGGAACGTTTGCGCAGCAAAGCGCCGTGCAGGTCAATGTCGTCCTCGGCGCTGCCTCCGCCCACAACCCAGCCGATCATGCTGTTCAGCGTCCGGCTGGCGCCGTGGTTGCCATACCCGGTGGATGCCATGCGCGCGCGTGTTACCTCTTTGCTCTGGGCCTGCTCCTTTTTCAGCCGGTCAAGGTAGGCGCTGTTTCCCTTCTCCGGTGAAAATAAAAAAAGCGCCCTCTCGCGCACATTTGGCCCTTTGTCCTTTCCCATGTCCCCGCCTCCTTACAGGTCGCGCGGTACGACGCGCACTACGCTGGTGGATCGCGCTTTACCGCTCAATACCTGCACAGCATTGGAAAGTATCTGTATCTGCCTGCGTACCTCCGGCAGGTCAATCGCCGTAAACTCCCGGTTCCCAATCCGGTAGTTCTGCGCCTGCCCCGTCGCCAGGTCGTGCGCGCATTTCTTCCAGGCGGCCAGTTCCTCCTGCGCCTCCGCAAGCGTATAGGCGTATTCCAGCGCCATATCGTCCCCTCCTCATATCTGGATTCCTCTGCTAATCATGTGCCGCGGTTTCTTCTTCTCCGCCTGCGCCTGTGTTTGCGGCTTGGGCGCTTCGGCGCGCTTTTCCAGCAGCGTTTCTTCCAGCTTGTCAAAATTCCAGTTGAAATACCGGTACGCCGCTCGCGCGTAATTGCGGCAGTCCAGCGGTTCGTTGCGGTCGTGGATTTTTTCAAATGCAATCGTGCTGTTCCCGTGGCTGCGATGGATCACCATCTGTTCGGAAATCAGCCCTTGAAAATATTCTTCGTCGTATCCGCAGCGCGTGTCTTTGGGAAAGTGCATGTACTTTGGGCAGGGTATCAGCCCATCAGGGTTTTCTATGCTAGTTGCGTGGAGAATCGCTTCTTTTCCGCTGTCCACTCCCACCATGAACCC
>JAJFVI010000044.1 GCA_021371895.1 Eubacteriales bacterium
CCGAATTCCTTTTGCAGTTTTTCCGAGGTGAGGTAAGCGTAATCCACCTCCGCCACGTCGCGCATTAACTGATCGGCGATGTAGCACGCCATCGCGAACGATCCGCCCAGCACTTTAAAGGCATTCAGGCCGAAGCGGTAACTTTCGTCCTTTACACACAGCGCGCCAAGGCCTAGGCGTCCGGCCATGCCGACAAGGTTTTGCAGCGGTGTTACGCCGTATTGCGGAAAACCTTGGTGAAAACGGTACGCCTTATCCACGTTGGCTAGGCTCATGATGGAAAGGTGACGGTCATCCGATTGGGGCATGTGGTTGTCCGTCCATTGGATCGGCTGCATGTCGGTTCCTCCAAAACAAAAGTTGACGCCTACGCGCACAGACCCTTGAAATTCCGCCGCTTGCGGGCACGCTTCCCCGCGGCGCGTTTGGGATGCCTGCGTATCAGGCTTCTTTCCCTGTGTGTTTGTAGGTTTGCTCCACCACGCGTTCCAGAGCGTTTAAAATACTTTCGTACCCCGTGCAGCGGCACAGGTGCCCGGAGATCAGCTTGCGCAGTTCCTCGCGATCATAGCGCTTGCCGGTGCCCACAATCTCCACCGCGCTCATGATAAGCCCGGGCGTGCAGAAACCGCATTGGGCGGCAGCCTCGTCGATGAACGCCTGCTGGATGGGGTTGAGTTCCCCAGTAGGGCTTTTTAAGCCCTCCACGGTCATCACATGTCGGCCTTCCGCCCACAGCGCCAGGTAAATGCAGCTGTCCATGGCTACGCCGTCCACCAGCACCGTACACGCTCCGCACTCGCCCACCTCACAGCCGCGTTTTACGCTGGTCAGCCCCAGGCGGTTGCGCAGCGTATCCAGCAGGCTTTCGCGTTCGTCTACAGGAACGCTGACGGCGCTTCCGTTAACGGTCATATTGAGCGTCTTAAACATCGGTATTCCCTCCCGCGTTGATGATCGCCTGCCGCACCGCGCGCTTGCCCAGCTCGCAGACCAGCTGCAGCCGGAACTCCTTGCTGGCACGCCAGCTGGTGCGGGGTTTCACCTCACTCAGCGCCCCTTCTGCGATCCGTTCCAAAAGCGCCTCGTTGATGGGCGCGCCCTGCACGGCAGCCTCGGTGTTCACGCAGCGCATGGGGGTCGGCGCGGCCACACCGTAGGCCAGCCGCAGCTCGGTCAGCGTTTTTTTATCCGCCGAAAGTTTCACCATCGCCGCGCACCCGAGGGTGGCGATCTCCATGGCGTTGCGCTTCCCATATTTAAGATAGCAACCGCCAAAGCCCTCGTAATCCGCTTTTGCGATGCGAATGGCGACTAAAATCTCGTCGTGCCTGCGCACGGTTTTGCCCGGCCCGGTGTAAAACTCCCGGATGGGCACAAGCCGCGTTCCATCCTTGCCTGTCAGTTCCAGCGTGGCGTTGAGCGCCCACAGGGAACTTGCGCTGTCCGCGCTGGTCACCCCGTTGCACACGTTGCCGCCGATGGTGCCGATGTTGCGCGTCTGCGGCCCGCCCACCTGATCCACCGCGTAGGCAAGCATCGGCATGGCGTCTAGCATGATTGGATCGTTGGCGATATGGCTGAACGTCGTCGCCGCGCGGATGATCACCTCGCCCTGCGTCGTTTTTTCCACCCCGACCAATTCCGGCAAATCATGGATGCTCACCAGTGAGCAGCCGGCAAGCTTGCCTTCGCGAATCTGGATGAGCACGTCGCTGCCGCCGGAAATAATAACGGCGTTTTCGTCCTCCGAAAGGGCGCGAACGGCGTCCTGCACGCTTATGGCCTGATAGAATTCATCAAAATCAAACATGTGCGCCCGCCTCCTTGATGAGTCCCGCCGCAACAAACCCTTCTACCAGCTTCTGCGGGCTCAGGGGCAGGGTGTTGAAGCACACGCCCGTCGCCTGCAGCACCGCGTTGCGAATGGCAGGCGCAGGGGAGATGGCCGGCGGCTCGCCCAGCGCCTTGTTGCCGTAGGGGCCGGAAGGATCAATCAGTTCCACGAAGGACGTCTCCAAATCAGGTTGATCCATGGCCGTGGGGAGTTTGTAATCCAGCAGGTTGTCATTCTGCGGGCGACCCTTGTCGTCGTAGAGCAGTTCCTCGGAAAGGGCGTAGCCTATACCCATGCTCATACCGCCCTGCACCTGACCCTCGGCCAATTTGGGGTTGATGATCACACCGCTGTCATGCACGTTTAACAGCCTGAGCACCGT
>JAJFVI010000049.1 GCA_021371895.1 Eubacteriales bacterium
CAATCGCCTTCCCAGAGGTGTACCCTCAAGATTGCCTGACGTGGCAGGGGGGGGCGGCAATTCAACTTGCAATCCACCCAAGCGCGGTGGAACCCGCTTTTCCCTTGACGAACCGCAATGGGAACGGTATAATAACAAAAGCTTCGCGCGGTTCAGGCGATACCGCGCTGTTCGTTCCGGGGTCTGCCCTCCCCTGGCCCGCGCTGGGGGGAAAGATCGTGAGCCTGCTGCTGGGAAAGGAGGGAGCGCAGATGCGCAAGCCGCGTCGTTGGCCCGTGTTTGTAGGCGTGTTGCTGTGCGCGTTTGGCCTGTTGCTGCTGCTCTCCGCCCTCATCGAAGCGCCAGCCCAAGACACGTCTCCCGCCGCGGATCCCCATGCCGTTACGGGCGCGATGCTGCTGCCCGCCGCACCTCCCGCGCCCGAGACCGCGTCCCAGTCGCGTTGGGTCGGGGGTGCGTTCCTGCCCGGCGCGTTTCTCCTTTGCCTGCTGATGGCGTTGCCGTTGCTGGTAAAGAGCAGCGACGCCAACGGGCGTATCCTGCGTAAAAAGCGCTACGTATGCAGCTTTTATCCTGTATTCAAGCAGGAGTTGGCCTGCGGCTGACGTTCCCGCTGCCTGAACCCGACCTTTGCGCGCTTTAAGCGCCCGGCAGAGCGCCCCCCGGCCCGGGAGGTAGTTTGCGCCGGCAAACATTGCGTGCAATGGTCGTCTTCGGGCTTTTCCATTCATGATCCAAATCGGTATCATAGGATTCAATAATAACGGAAGGACGGTTGACCTCAATGAAAGTCAACAATCATCGGCGCGTCAAAATGAAAAAACGCACCTCGGCGATTATTGCGCTGGTCGTCGCGATGATCGTAACCCTGTCTATAGGCTATGTGAGCCTCAACGGTATGTGGCTGGACAGCCGCGGGTTGTATAAACTGCTGCCGTGGCTCCCGCAAGCCAACGTCACCAAGGATACCTGGCCCAAGACCATCGCGTTGGGTCTGGATCTGCAGGGCGGCGTGTTTGTGGAGTACGAAGCCACCATGAGCGACGAGCTCAAGAACGATGATTACAATTTCAACACACTCCTGGAAAACACCATTGATATTATTGCCCGCCGTCTGAACGACAAGGGTTTCTCCGAGGCTACGGTTACGAAAATCGGAAGCTCTGGCATCCGCGTGGAGATTCCGGACGTTACCGATCCCTCCGCGGTACTGGACCTTATCGGTTCTCCGGCGAAGCTGGAGTTTCTGGATTCGAACGGCACCGTTTTCCTGGAGGGCCGGTATCTGAAAACTGCCACCGCCACCAAGGATGAGAACGGCAAGCCGGCCATCAGCTTCGCGCTGAACACCGAAGGCGCGCAAATCTTTGGCGATATGACGGCCAAAAGCATCGGTAAAAAGATCACCATCCAGCTGGATGGCACGGAGCTTATGAGCCCCACCGTAAACGAGGCGATTTACGGCGGCAACATTCTGGTAACCGGTTCTTTCACCACGGATCAGGCGGACACCTACGCCCTGCAGCTGCAAAGCGGCGCGCTGCCTCTGGATCTGCGGCAGGATAAGTTGGATACCATCTCCGCCACGTTGGGCGACAACGCGCTGACGACCTCCCTCAACGCCGCGATCATCGGCCTTCTGCTGGTGATGCTCATCATGGTTACTCGCTACCATGTCGCGGGTCTGCTGGCCAGCTGGGCGCTGTGCGCATACCTCATACTGCTGTTCCTGCTCTTGGCGGTGGTACCGGGTATTCAGCTCACCCTCCCCGGCATCGCGGGTATCATCCTGGGCATCGGTATGGCTGTGGACGCCAACGTGGTCATATTCGAACGTGTCAAGGAAGAAGCCTGGGTGGGCCGTCCGATGGTTTATGCGGTACGCGTCGGCTTTAAAAACGCCATGAGCGCGGTGCTCGATTCCAACGTCACCACGATGATCGCGGCGGTCGTGCTGCTGTTCTTCGGCACCGGTTCGGTCCAGGGCTTCGCGACCACGCTGCTTCTGAGCGTGCTTGCCAGCATGTTCACCGCCATCGTGATCACCCGCTTCCTGCTCTCCCGCATGGTTACGCTGTTCAACAATCCCGCGCTCTACGTAATCGATATGAAGAAATATGGGCTTAAGGCCACGAATACAATCAAGGAGGCGAAATAACATGAGGTTTAAAATGAAAAACCATGCCAGGGTGTTTATATCGATCTCCCTGATGGTCATGCTGGTGGCGCTGGTGATGTCCCTTTGCGGCTACGGCATCAACTATGGCATTGATTTCGCCGGTGGCCTGAACATCGAGTATAACATGAATTCCACTTTCCTCCAGAGCGATGTGGAAACGGCTCTCAGGAACCAGGGACTGACCGATTTCAAGGTCTCCACCACCGGCGAGGCGAAAACCACGTTGAACATCCGCATCCCCCAACTGAACAGTGAAGAAGAGATCCAAACACTGACAAGCGGGTTGGAAACGGAACTGCTGGCTAAGTACCCCACGATGGACGTGGAACACTCCACCGCCAGTTATGTGGGACCCACCGCGGGCGCGACGCTGGTACAGAACGCCATCCTGAGCGTGTTAATCGCTACGGCGATGATGCTGGTGTACATCGCTATCCGCTTTGATTTCTTCAGCGGCATGGCGGCCGTACTCGGCCTCCTGCACGACGTGTTCATCATGCTCAGCTTTATGGTCATCCTGCGCAACGTCGTCCAGATGAACAGCTCCTTCATCGCAGCGATGCTGACCATCGTGGGTTACTCTATCAACAACACCATCGTTATCTTCGACCGGATTCGCGAAAACAACCGGAAGCCCGAATATGCCAAACTTCCCCGCGAAGAGATCGTGAATACCTCCATCAGCCAGAGCCTGGGCCGTACCATCAACACGACGATGACTACGCTGGTCACGATCATTGCGCTCTACATCTTAGGCGTGTCCGCCATCCGCGAGTTTAGCCTGCCGATTATCATCGGTATCCTAGCCGGCTTCTACAGCGCGAACCTGATCAACGGCTACTGGTGGGCTTTCCTGGAAGAAAAGTTAAAGGACCGCAAGAAGGCCGCCAAGCTCAAAACAAAGAAAGCGTAACGCGGGACAAGGATACCGCAGGGCCGCGCCGATACGTGGCGCGGCCCTTGCCTGTTGCCGCCGTTTGCGCGACTATTTCCATTTTGTTTAAAACGGGAAATAATTTTCTGAGGAGAATGCTCTCCGGTATGCTGCAAAGAGGGCAAGGATCATTGTCGGGGTAACCTCGCCGCGATTTCCATTCGGCTTCTTTGCCATAAGCACGGCAATACGCGCAATCCACTTTACGCGGCAAACCGGAAGCCGGAACAGGCAGGAGGCGGAACATGCTTTACGAAAACGACAAGGTAAGGGAACTGTCGATCTGCTACGTCGGCGGAGGTTCCCGCGGCTGGGCCTGGGGGTTTATGATGGATCTGGCGATGGACGGTCAGCTTTCCGGCACCGTGCGCCTGTACGACATCGACCATGCCGCGGCTGAACGCAACCGGATCATCGGCAATAAGATTTCCGCGCACCCGCAGGCGAAGAGTGCGTGGAAATATGTCGTTGCCGATACGCTTTCCGAGGCGCTGATCGGAGCGGATTTCGTGGTGATCTCCATACTGCCCGGCACTTTTGCCGAAATGCAAAGCGATGTCCACGCACCGGAAGCTTACGGCATTTACCAGTCTGTGGGCGACACGATCGGCGCGGGCGGCTTTATGCGAGCCATGCGTACCGTTCCGATGTTTGTTACGATTGGCGAAGCCATTCAGCGCTGGGCGCCCAAGGCGTGGGTCATCAACTACACCAACCCGCTCACGCTCTGCGTGCGCACGCTGTATGAGGTATTCCCGGAGGTACGTGCCTTCGGCTGCTGCCACGAGGTGTTCGGCACCCAGAAACTGCTGTGCGCGATGCTGGAAAGCGAGTGCGGCGTCAGCGGCGTCACGCGGCAGGAGCTGCGCACCACCGTTAGTGGCATCAACCACTTTACATGGCTGACAAGCGCCACCTACCAAAACACGGATCTGTTTCCCCTGTACCGTACCTTTGCGGAAAAGTATGCCCAAACCGGTTATACCATGGGCAAAGATGATAACTGGATCAACAGCTATTTTGAAAGCGCCCAACGGGTGAAATTCGATCTATTCCTGCGTTACGGGCTCATTGCCGCCGCTGGTGACCGGCATCTGGCCGAGTTTATGCCCGGCTGGTATCTGCGTTCCCCTGGGGAGGCGGCCGACTGGATGTTCTCGCTTACGCCCGTTTCCTGGCGGGTTGAGGATTTGGCCAGCCGAATGCGGCGCAGCGACGACCTGATTGCCTGCCGGGAAACATTGACCCTGCAATCTTCCGGCGAGGAGGGGCACCTGCTGCTTAAGGCCTTGCTGGGTCTGGGCGACGTGGTCAGCAACGTCAACATCCCCAACCGCGGGCAGATCCCCAACCTGCCGCTGGGGGCGGTTGTGGAAACCAACGCTCTTTTGGGCAAAGACCGCATCCAACCGATATACGCGGGCCCCCTGCCGGGAAACGTTCTGGCGTTGGTGAGCCGTCACGTGGTCAATCAGGAAAACACGCTTGTCGCCGCAATAAACCGTGACCGCATGTTGGGTTATACGACCTTTATGAACGACCCGCAATTAACCTGCACGCCCGCGGACGGACAGAAGCTGTTTGACGATATGCTGTCCGGCACACGTGCCTGCCTTCCCAAGGAATGGTTCTGAAAACGAGCTTGATGGCGGAACGCCCCGCACGCGCGTACAGCCTGCGTATAGTGGGTAGAAACGGCGAAGCGGGCTCATTGCCATACAAACGGCCGCCGTCCTCTGTGGGGCGGCGGCCGTGAATCGTTGCTGATTCGCTGTATCCTCAGGCGGGGCGCACCTTGCCCATAAAACAGCTTGCCACGGTGCCGGGGCCGCAATGCGCGCCGATTACCGGCCCTACGAAATACTGCTCCACACCCTTGAGCTGGGGCAGGCGTTCGCGGATGAGCGCTTCCAGTTTGTTGGCGTCTTCCTTGGCGTCGGCGTGCAGGATGATTATGACCTGCTCCTGAGGATCTTCGATGTTCTCGGCAGTTTTATCCGCCAGGTAGCGCAGCGCCGCCCTGCGGCCGCGTACCTTGTCCACGGAGGTCATGCTGCCCTCCTGGTTTAGGATGATAACTGGTTTGAGATCCAGCATTGTGCCCATGGTGGCGGCGATGGAGCTGATGCGTCCGCCGCGCCGCAGGTACTTCAGGTCGTCCACCGTCAGCCAGGCATGGACGCGCAGTTTATGGTCGTCCACCCACTGCGCGATCTCGTCCATGCTCTTGCCTTCGGTATAAAGCTTATAGGCAGGGTGGAGCAGGAGGGACATCGGAGCGGAGATGTTGAGCGTATCCACCACCAGGATGCGGCGTTCCGGGTACTTCTCTTTCAACTCGTCACGAGCGGTGTAGATATTGTTGATGGTGGAGGACATTTTGCTGGAGAAGGCGATAAAGAGAATATCGCGGCCTTCCTGCAGGATGGGCTCAAAATACTCCAGATACACGGCCGTGGGCAGCAGCGAGGTTACCGGCGCCATACCGTCGCGCATATTCTGGAAATACTCCGCCTGTTTGCCGTTTCGTCCCAGATCGTCGAAGTATTCAACACCGTTGACGACGTAGGGCATATAAACCATTTTAAGGTCGTATTGGTCTACGAATTGATAGGGGAGATCGGAATCCGAATCGGTCATGAAGACATAGGAATTCATGAAAATCCTCCTTTAGAATAATGCAGGATAAAGCAGAGAGAATAATCGGTTTTGATGATCATAATGATTGTACCTTGTTTAGCTCGCTTTTGCAAGCGTTGCGGGCGCTGGGGCGGCAGAGCCGCTACCGTGCAAAGGTGACAACGGGTTGGCGGCGCGTCGGTAAGCTGGCGCGCCGCCAATGCGGGTCATTATTCGGTTGCCGGGCTTCCCCTTTTTGGGGTTACTTGATGTTGATGCTCCAGGTGGCCCCCAGGGGAACGTCGACGATCCAATAATACTGGGTGCGCCCCTTAACGGGCTTGATGATGCCGTCGCCCTCCAATGTAAGCGGATTGGTGAAGATGGATTCGCCCACGACCGTATCGTACGTCCAGGAGTCGAAGCTTTCAAACTGATAGCCGATAGAGATGTAAAGGCTGGCCGACCATTCGTCCAGCGTGGAGGCGTCCAGCACGCAATGGACGATGGTGGAACTGGACAGCGGGAAGAAGTCGGAAACGTAGGGGCCGGCACCGCTGCACTCCAGCTTACCACCTTCCTTGAGCGGCTCGATGGAGACCGTCCAGTCGCCGTCACCTTCGATCAGCAGCTCGTACGTGCCGGCGTCGGTTAAAGATTCACAAGATTCCTGCAGTTGCCAGGAGTTAAAGACCAGATCGTAATCCCCACCTGTGAATGTGACTTGTACGAGACCCTTGACGACGACGCGGGCAGGCACCTGCGTGACCACAACGTTGGATTGAATGGTCGTGCCGTTGCCGGTGAGCGTGATGGTTTCGCCGGAGGGGGCCTGAGCGGCGCGCAGCTCGCTGATGCGGTTGCCGATGGTCGCCTGCGCGGCGGTCAGTTCGTCGATCGTAGCGGTGGCAAGGTCGATAGTCAATTTTTCAGCGATCGCAGACGAACCGAGAAGGGCGAACGCCAATAGCACGGCCAGAAGCTTCTTCATGCGGTTGACCTCCTTATTCAATTGATCGAAAGATAACTGTAATAAAAAGGAATTCGATATCGCTCGGACGATTCCCTTGCCGGTGGGGAACAATGCGTAAAATTTCTTTCGACCTAAAAACGATGCCGCGGCATTTCCATGCGTGGCGGTTGTATGCAGCCTCGTAAAGTACGCCCTTTCCCGCGCCCTTTCGGGCGTGGGAAAGGGCGCGCTTGATATCGGCTCGTCAGTATGGGAGGCTGCGCCCTACAGGCGGATCGCCGGCGCGCGCAGGGTCGCGGCTGCGAGTGCATGCAGCGCTGCGCAGGGCAGGAATACGATCATCGTCAATAACATAGCCAGCTCGTAGCCAAGGCTGCTGCGTTCATCCGGCGCTCTCCTGCGGGAAACGCGTGCCAACAGGCTGCCGGAGGGGATGCCGTAGGCGTTGCCCATCGTGATCATGCGGATCACACCGAGGAGGGCATCACTCTTTTCCGGGCCATATTGCGCCAGCACGGTTTGCCAGGCTTCCCGATCAGGCTTGTTCCGGCAGTCCGCGTAATGCTGGGCAAACAGGATGGCCGTCAACTCCTCCGGCATCACGCCGGAAAGATCGCCGGAAAGCATGGCGCTGATCTCTGCCTGCTCCATACCGGCTCTCAACGCTATTTTCGTATGAGCGTAGGAACACATGGCGCAATGGTTAACTTCAGTGACGGCCAGCACTAGCCGTTCCGAAAAATGTTTATCCAAAAGACCGCGTTTGCGCGCACGCGCGATGGCTGGCATGGAGCGCATCGCATGGTAGATAATCCAATAGGACTCCCCCAAAGTAAACAGGGTGCGGCCTGCAGAACGTTTCTTCACGGTATTCTCGGGATCCCCTTTGCGTAAAAATCAGCCGGTGCCATGGTTTACACTGTACTGTCCGTCTATCATAACATTCACAGGAGCGCAAAGCAATCCATCGTGCGCTGGGATTCTCCATTGGAGCCGAAAAAAACCGCGGCCGGGCGAAAGTCGCCGGCACGCGGTGTAGGGATGCATTCTGTACGGTTGGATGTCGCCTAGATAAGCCGTAAAACAATCGTCTCTCGCAGGCCGCTGTGCGTCCAAACGGTCAGCCCCGCTTCGCAGGGCAGGGTGCCCGCGCGCAAGTAGCAGGTCGCGTAACCGCGGTACAGCGGTCTGGCTGCGCTTGAGAACGGCGTCAGATCCTGAGGATTGCCGTTTTCGATACCCAGTAACGTTACGTCGCCCGCTACCTGCACGCATACCGACTCGTCCGCGTCGGGCACCGTATGCCCCTGCGCGTCCGTAAGCGTAATCTGTAACGTCGCAACGCTTTGGCCGTCAGCGGGCAGCGAGGGATGATCACAGGCCAGAGAGAGCTTCTCGGGGGCGCCGGGCGTAACCAGCGTATCCTCCGCGATTTCCCACCCGCGCCGGCATACAACCTTCAGCGTGCCTGCCGTATAGGGTATCCGCCACGTCGCGCGCACGTCCGTGCCGATGGAGACGGTTTCGCCGGGGCGGCCGTTGACGTACAGCGTCGCCTCCGTCGCGTTGGTATAACAGGAAATGGCTACGCTTTCCCCCTCCTTGTAATGCCAGCGGAAGGCTTCGTCCCAAATCATTCCGCTTGCCGAGGTGGCCAGCTTCGCGCACAGTTCGTCGGTCCAGAGAGCCTTACGGTAATAATAAAGGGGCTTTTCGTGGTTGGCGGTATCCAGTAATCCCGGTGTGGCTACCCGGATGGGCCAGCCATGCGCCTCGCCCAGAAAATCCGCGCCTGTCCATAGGAACTGCCCGGCAATGAACGCGTTATCCGTAACGGCCTGCCACGCTTCGGGGGTATGCCCGTTTTCGCTGCCGAAAATCACTCGCTGCGGGTATGCCTTGTGATCGTCTGCATAGCGCGCTTCCATGTAGTTGTAACCCGTCACATCCACCGTTTCCGGAAGTCCGGTGCGGTTGGAAAGCTCCGGGTAGGCAAGCGCAATGCTTACGGGTCGGGAAGAGTCGTTTTCCCGCACAATGGCGGCCAGCTCCCGTGCAATCACGGGCAGGCGCCCGGCGTCCGGCCTGTTGGGATCATAATGCAGTTCCTCGTCCGGCTTGGCGGCGTCGTTGTTACCGATCATATGTTCAAAGGAAGGATGCACATAGGGATCGTTGGGATAATCGATCTCGTTGCCGATGCTCCACAGGATCACGCAAGGGTGATTGCGGTCGTGTTGCACCAGTTCCGCCAGATCCTGCCTGTGCCATTGCGGAAAGTCGTCCGCATAGCCATAGTGCTTTGGCGGGTACACGTTGTGCCCCTGCCACCACTTGTTTTTACAGCCTTCCCATTCGTCAAAAGCCTCTTCTATTACCATCAGCCCCATCCGGTCGCACAGGTCGAGCACCATGGAGTCGGCAGGATTATGGGAGAAACGCACGGCGTTGCACCCGGCGGCCTTAAGCTTGGCAAACCGCTCGGCCCATACCGTTTCGGGCACCGCGGCGCCCAACACACCCGCGTCGTGGTGCAGGCAGACGCCTTTCAGCTTGCGGTTTTCGCCGTTAAGGAAAAATCCGTCGTCGGGGTCAAAGCGGAACACCCGCACCCCGAAAGGCATGTTGTATTCGTCCTTTGTTTCGCCCCTGAACGTCACTGTGCAGGCCAGCCGGTAAAGGGCCGGTTGCTCGGGTAACCATAGGTGGGGAGCGTTTAGCTGCAAGCGCGCAGATAGCCGTGCGTCGTTGCCGCCCTCGGGTTCACCCTTGGCGGAGGCAACCGTGTTGCCCTGATCATCCAGCAACCGGAAGGATACCTCGCCCTGTGTAACCTCCGCCGTCACGGCGATCACCGCCTCGGCTTCCGAAGCTGACAGCGTATAGGCATAAACGTCCTTCACGTGAGCAGGTTCGACGATCGTCAGTGTTACGCCCCGGTAGATGCCCGCCCCCGTAAACCAGCGTGAATCCGCCAGATCCTTGTGCTCCGCGCGCACGCACAGCATGTTTTCGCCGGATTTCACCCGCCCGGTCAGTTCATGGCGGAAGCTGGAATATCCATAGGCGCGCATGCCCAGATAATGGCTGTTGATCCATACGCGAGCGTGCTGATATACGCCCCCGAAGGTTACGAATACGCGCTTGCCTTGCACATCCTCCGGCAGCGTGAAGGTTTTACGGTACCAGCCGATGCCGCCGGGCAAGTAGCCTGTTCCGCTGGAACAAGCCTGGTCGAAGGGAAACTCGACTGACCAGTCATGCGGGAGCGTGACGGGCTTCCATGCGCTGTCATCATAACCCCGGTAGAAGGCGTTATCCGCTTCGCCCCAATGAAACCGCCAGTTTTGGCATAGGTCGATCGTCTGTCGCATGGTTTCTACTCCTTGGTATCACAATCGGGTATTCATTCCCAGACAAACGGGAGCGGAAGAGTTTTCGGCTCGGCGGTCACATCGGCACGCCGGACGCTCCCCAACACGGTATAACCGAAATCGGGACTCGCAAGGCAGGCTTGCGAGTCCCGCGCGTGTGGAAAGATTACTTCTTGTAAACTGCGTCGATCTGCGCCTGTACGTTGTCCATGACCTTTTCGATGCCGGCGTCCTGCAAAGCCTGGCGGAACTCCGCTACGTAGGCTTCAGGATCGGCTTCCTTACCGAAGGTAATCACAGGCGCGTAGGTGCGGAACACGTTGGAGAGGTTATCCAGCTCCGTGGAGATTTCGTCCGTGTTAAACACGACCTGACCGTACGGATAGTCGATCTTCACGGCGGCGTACTTCTCCAGCAGCGCGTCGTAAGAAGGCCAATCCACCAGGGCGGAGCGCAGTTCAAGGTTGTCGTTACGGCCCCACCAGAAGTCAAAGCTCATGCCATCCACGGTATCGTCCGTATAGGAGGCCGGGCGAGCCATGTAGCCATTCGCGTCGATGACGTACTGTTCGCCTTCGATGCCGTAGTTAAACAGCCGGTAGAAGGTCGGATCGTTACGGATAAGGTCGTAGGCCATCAGCGCGCGCTCGGGAGCGTCGCTCTGCGCGGCAATCGCCAACGCGCCGTGGGTGATGTTCAGGGAAACGAGCGTGCTGCTCTCTTCGCCGAACCAGAAGAAGCCGATGTCGCTGCCCGGCTGATCTTTTTCGATCAGGAGCTTCTGGCCCCTCCAGGTCTGCGTGTGGTGCTGGTGAGCACCGGTGAGGCCTTCCTTCATTTCAGCCACGACGTCGCCGGTGTAGTTAAGCACGTCTTCGCGCCAGTAACCGGCGTCGGACCACTGCTTCATCAGCTTGGCGAATTTGACCAGGCTGTCACCCTCGGTGTAGAAGGTAGACAGGGTATAGGGATCAGTTTTGCTGGTACCGAAGAACAGCGGGGCGGAGAAACCTTCGACGTTGATGCCGCCGGTCTTGCTGGCGATCCAGCCGCCGAACATCTGATCGGAATACGAGGTGCCGCTGCCATCGGCGTCCCAGGGGATCACGTCGGGATAGGTGTCTTTGATGTACTGGAAGTAGGTGCCCAGGTCTTCCCAACTGTTGACGCCATTGGTCAGCCCGGCCGCCGTGGCCCAATCGCCGCGGTAGAGGAAGCCGTGGTTGGTCCACTGCGCGTAGTTATCTTCGGGGATCAGGTAGATTTGCCCGTCATACTTGCACAGGTTCCAGTGCGCCGGCGAAACACTCGCGTAGGTTTTGGGGCAATAGGTTTGCAGCATTTCCTCGCTCAGCGGGAGGAACGCGCCGTTTTTGGAGTTGGGCCACGCGTCCAGCCAGTCGGTCGCGGTGCCGATCATATCCACGGTGCCGTCCTGCATAGCCAGAGCCAGGTTGTACTTGGTCTGCCAGTCAGTCCACTCGATCCATTCGATCTGGATCTCGGCGTTGATGGCCGCGGTCAGTTTTTCGTTAAAGACCGCGAGCACTTCGTTGGTCTTATTGGTGGGGATGTTGCCGGTTACCAGGAAGGTGATAACCTCGTGCTTGCTGGTATCCACGCCCGGAAACCATGAGGAATAATCTGTGGTTTGGGCCGTTTCCGCCATCGCGGGAATCAGGCACAATACCATCGCGAGCACCACCAACAGGGTCAGAAGTTTCTTTGCCATGTTTGGATCCTCCTTTGAAAGTCTGTATTTCTGACGCCGTTTCACAAACGGCGATGAAACCGTTATTATCCCTTTACCGCGCCGACGGTCAGACCGGCCACGAAGTACTTTTGTACAAAAGGATACAGCAGGATAACCGGCCCGGTGGCCAGGGCGGCGGTTGCCATTTTCAGCGTTTCGCTGGGCAGATCGTTAAGTACGATGTTGGAGCCCGCCAAGGAGTTCTTAATCGATGCGATCTTGTTAATAATGTTATACAGCTGGTATTGCAGCGGTCGGTAAATCACCTGCGAACCCAGGAACAGAGAGGAATAATACCATTCGTTCCAGTAACCCAGTGCCAGGAACAGCCCGATAGTCGCCAGCGCCGGTGTCATAGAAGGGACGATGAGGCTCCAGAAGATGCGGAAGTCACCCGCCCCGTCAATCTTGCCGGATTCGGTGATCTCGTGGGGGATGGCTTTTACGTAGTTCTTCATTAAAATGATCAGCCACGGGGACATGAGCAGCGGGAGCAATACTGCCCAATAGGAGTCCTTTAACCCGTAGACTTTCACCATCATGTAGTAAAACGGCACCAGGCCCGCGCTGAACAGCGACGTAAAGTAAATGTAGAAGGAAATTCCGTTGCGGAAAGGAAAATCCTTCCGCTGCAGGGCGTAACCCGTCATGGAGATAACAGACAGGCCAATGGATGTACCGATGATCGTCATGAGAACCGTGACAATGTAGGCACCGATGAGCTGATCGGGGGAGCGGAAGATCAGCCAGTAGGAATAGGTGGAAAAA
>JAJFVI010000074.1 GCA_021371895.1 Eubacteriales bacterium
GAAGCGCGCGGTTTTCGCCATAAAACCGCGCGCTTCGTGTCTTTACATCCCCCGGATGATCAGATAAGCCAGAGCTGAGGAACCCCCGCTGACTGCGGCCCCCCAAACCAGATCGAGCGCTGTGACGAGCACTGGCCAGTCCCGGATGGTCGCCAGATTCGTAAGGTCGTACGTGGCATAGGCGACCAGCCCGAACAGCATACCTTTGAGAAGCGCGACCGAACCACTGCCGGCGGCCAACGCGGGATGCAGCACGAACACCGAAAGCCCCAGCACATAGAGCAGGTAAAACAGTAACGCCGCCCAAAGCCGGGGTTTGGCGGCCATGAGGTAACCCAATTGCTTTGCGTACAGCCCTTTGGCGATCCCTAGCAGCCACACCGCGTCGATTGCCAGAAAAAGTGCCAGAAGAATCAGGTAGTTGCGTACCTCCGTCCAGGAAAACGAGATGTTCATTGTGCAACCCTCCTTGCTGTCTTAACGGTCCTTTCTGGGAAACCAGGGGATGAAAACGCTGGTCTTGCGCGCGTATTCGGCATAGCCAATGCGGTTCTTCATGGCCTTTTCCAGTGGCGGCACACCGGAAACGAACAGCAACAGGCAGGTGATGGTTATCGGGCCGACCACGGACCAGGGCGATACGCCGCCGCTTATTGCGATCAGCCAGATGCCCCACCACAGGGTCGCTTCTCCGAAATAGTTGGGGTGACGCGTATACCGCCATAGTCCCTGCGTCATCAACTGGCCTTTCCGGGTCGGATTGTGCAGAAAAGCGGCCAACTGCGCGTCCCCGACGGCTTCGAACGCGAAGCCCACGGCGAATACCGCAAATCCCGCCGCGTACAATGGGGTAATCACCGCGTACCCGGCGGGAGCGGGCAGTAAAAACGGCAGCGAGATCAGCGCCATCAGCACACCCTGGAGCATATACACCTGGAAAAAAGCGCGGGGTACGGCCCACGAGCCCCATGATTTGCGCATGACGGTATAACGGGCGTCCTCCGGCTTGCCATGATTGCGTTTGAGGATATGGGTAAACAGGCGGAGTCCCCACAGGGTAATCAGCAGTGTAATTGTCCACTGGGGGAGCGAGGCGGGAAGCGAAGGGTTTAATCGAATCCACGCCGTCAGAACGAAACCGATCCCCCAGCCGATATCTACCACGCTGTTGTTTTTCTTTGCCGTTCCCAGCAGAAAAAACAGAAAGAAGTAGACGAAAATGAAAATCAACGCGCTCGTCACCGCTTATCCCTCCCTTTCCGTCAGGCAGACCGCTACGGTACCCGGGCCGGAATGGATGGCGACCGCCGCCGAAACCTCGGCGATAAACGCAGGCTTTTGGCCGGTGATACGCGTAAGCTCCGCTTCATATGCCGCGGCCAGCACCGGGTTGCCGCCGTGGACAATGGCGTATGCTTCCACGCCTTTGCGTTCCTGGGCATGGCGCGCCAACCGGAGGATTTTACGGGTAAGCCCCTTTTGGCTGAACGCCACGCCGAAGGCCGCGCCGTGGCCGCGCGCGTCTAGCGTCATAATGGGACGCATGCCCAACTTGATACCCAGCTTGCCCACGGTATTGGGTACGCGGCCGCCGCGCACGGCGTAAAGCAGAGTGTTGAGGCATACATAGATCTTCGTGCGGGATAGCCTTTCGGTGACGGCCTTCACCACCTCGTCGTGGGTAGCGCCGCCAGCGATGCGTTCCGCCGCGAGCTTCACCATCAGCCCCTGCGCGCCGGAGTTGAGGTGCGTGTCGATCACCGTGATGCGCTTCTCCGGCGTCTCCAGCTGGCGCGCAATCTGTGCGACCGTCTGCCAGGTGTTGCTCAACGCGCTGGAAACACTCAATACAATCAGAGAATTAAACTGCTCCAGCCGCGCGGCCAGCAGCGTGCGGATGCGTTCCGGCTCCGGCTGCGAGCTGGTGGGGTAGTCGTCCGGCCGTTCCATTTCCGAAAAAAGCTGCTTGAGCTTCAGGGTGATTTTATCCAGATACGCCGTACCACGCGCTAGACAGTGTGGACACGAGATAGAAATTGTGAGATAATAATCACATCAATAATGAATGGAGATGT
>JAJFVI010000091.1 GCA_021371895.1 Eubacteriales bacterium
ACCGATGAGGAATGCAAGGAACTGCTCCGCCTCCTCGGCATGCCGTACGCTCTGTAAGCGAGAAGGGAGAAGGAAACCGTGGCTAAAACAAGCATGAAAATCAAGCAGGCAAGGCCCCCCAAGTTCTCCACTCGGGCTTACACGCGTTGCCGCCTGTGCGGACGTCCGCACTCGGTGCTTCGCAAGTATGGCGTTTGCCGCATCTGCTTCAGAGAACTGGCTTACAAGGGCCAGATCCCCGGCGTCCGCAAGGCCAGTTGGTAAGCGGGAATGAACGGAAGGAGGTTCCATCATGGTCATGAATGATCCCATCGCCGATATGCTGACCCGCATCCGCAACGCCCAGGTGGCCAAGCACGACGCGGTCGTCCTCCCCGCAAGCAACGCCAAGAAGGCGATCGCCAAGATTCTGTTGGCTGAAGGCTATGTGAAGTCCGTCGAATTTGTCAACGACGGCCCCCAGGGGAGCATAAAAATTACGCTGAAATACGTCGGCGGAAAACAGCCCGTGATCGCGGGACTGAAGAAGATATCCAAGCCCGGCCTGCGCGTTTACGCCAAGGGCCTCGAACTGCCCAAGGTGTTGGGCGGCCTGGGCATCGCCATCATCTCCACCAGCAAGGGTTTGATGACGGATAAGGAAGCCCGTAAGCAAATGATCGGCGGCGAAGTGCTCGCCTATATCTGGTAACCGACACGCAATGGAGGTGTAAGACAATGTCTCGAATCGGAAAACTTCCGATCACGGTGCCTGCGGGCGTGACGGTACAGGTGGACGAAAACAACACCGTAACGGTGAAGGGCCCAAAAGGCACGCTCGCCCAAGCGGTGAACCCCGATATCACGCTGAAACAGGAAAATGGCATCCTGACGCTTATTCGCCCTTCCGACGCCAAGCCGCATAAGGCCATGCACGGGCTGTACCGCAGCCTTGTGAACAACATGGTCGTCGGTGTGACCGACGGCTTCGCCAAAACGTTGGAACTGGTAGGAACGGGCTACCGCGCCCAGGCTGAAAACGGTAAAAAGCTCAACATCAGCATCGGCTTCTCCCACCCTGTGGTGTTTGAAGCCCCCGACGACATCCAGTTTGAAACGCCCAACCAGACCACCATCGTGGTCAAGGGCATCAACAAGCAGCAGGTAGGCAACCTTGCCGCCGATATCCGCGCCGTCCGCAAACCCGAGCCGTATCTTGGCAAGGGCATTAAGTATGCGGGCGAGCATATCCGCCGTAAGGAAGGCAAGTCCGGCAAATAAACGAAAGGGGAGTGAACGCACATGTATAAAACGAGTGATCGTAACGCGGACCGCGTTATCCGCCATGCGCGCGTACGCAAAAGAATCAGCGGCACCCCGGAAATGCCGCGGCTTTGCGTTTACCGCAGTCTGAATAACATCTACGCGCAAGTGATCGACGATACCAAAGGCATGACTCTCGTGGCGGCTTCAACCTTGGAAAAGGCTGTGCAGGAGCAACTCAAGGACGTTGATAAAAAGGGAGCCGCCAAGATGGTCGGCAAACTGATCGCCGAGCGTGCGACGGAAGCGGGCATCAAGAAGGTGGTTTTCGACCGCGGCGGCTACGTATACACCGGCCGCGTGGCGGAACTGGCCACCGGCGCCCGCGAAGCCGGACTTGATTTCTAATTAAGGAGGACGAACGCATGCAACGCATGGAACAGGTCAGCGAATTCAAAGAAAAGCTTGTCGCCATCAACCGTGTTACCAAGGTTGTTAAGGGCGGTCGCAACTTTCGCTTCGCTGCGCTGGTCGTCGTAGGCGATGAAAAAGGCCGCGTCGGCGCCGGCATCGGGAAAGCTGCGGAAATTTCCGAAGCTATTCGCAAGGGCGTGGATGACGCGAAAAAGAATCTGATAACCGTGCCGCTGTCCGGCACCTCCATCCCGCATGAGACGATTGGATACTTCGGCACCGGCAAGGTCATTCTGATGCCGGCTCCGGAAGGCACCGGCGTCATCGCGGGCGGCGCGGCGCGCGCCGTGCTGGAGCTGGCGGGCGTCAAGGATATCCGCACCAAGAGTTATGGCACCAGCAACCGCATCAATACGGTCAAGGCAACGCTGGAGGGCCTGAAGCTTCTCCGTTCGGCCGAGCAGGTGGCCAAGCTTCGCGGGAAAACCGTCGAAGAAATTCTAGGCTAAGGAGGACGATCGGAATGAAATTGCAGATTAAACTTAAAAAGTCGCCGATCTCCAGCCTGAAGATTCATCAGGACACCGTCGCAGCGCTGGGGCTGCACAAGGTGGGCCAGACGGTCGTCAAGGAAGATAACGCCTGCATCCGCGGGCAGATCTACCGCGTCAGGCATATGATCGACGTTCAAGAGATGAACGACTGAGGAGGGGATTGCCAATGAAACTGCACGAGCTGCAACCCGCCGCAGGTTCCACCACCGCGCCCAAGCGCCTCGGCAGAGGCGTGGGCTCCGGGCTGGGCAAGACCTCCGGTAAGGGCCATAAAGGCGCCAAAGCCCGTTCCGGCGGCGGCAAACGCCCCGGGTTTGAAGGCGGCCAGATGCCTTTGTATCGCCGCGTTCCTAAGCGTGGCTTCCATAACCCATTCCGCATCGAATACGCCACCGTCAACGTCGGGCAACTCGAAATCTTTGAAGACGGTACTGTTGTGACGGTTGAAATGCTCAAGGAAGCCGGCTTGATCTCCAAGGTCATGGACGGTGTAAAGATCTTGGGCAACGGGGAGCTGACTAAGAAGCTTACCGTTATGGCCGACAAATACACCGGTACTGCGAAAGAGAAGATCGAAGCCCTCGGCGGGAAAGCCGAGGTGAAGTAAGATGGCCAATGGGAATCGGAACAAACTCTCCATCTGGGCGTCGCTTCGCAATGCGTGGAAGGTAGACGACATTCGCAAGAAGCTTATCTACACCTTCATGATGTTGATGCTCTTCCGCCTCGTGGGCGTTATCCTCGCCCCGGGCATTGATTACAACCTGGTCCAGACCAAAATGGCCACTAATGACTTGCCGCTTTTTGATCTGGTCAACATGATGACGGGCAACAACTTCCAGAACATGACCATCATGGCCATGGGCATCACGCCCTACATCAACGCCAGCATCATCATGCAGCTGCTGACCATCGCGATTCCCGCGCTGGAACGGCTGCAAAAGAGCGGGCAGGAAGGCCAGAAGCGCATCGCGCAGATTACGCGTTACGTGACGGTCGGCTTGGCGCTGTTTCAGGCCATCGGTCTTGTGTCCAGCGTGGGCGTTATCAAGGCCGGATGGTATAACTACATGCTGGTCGGCGTTAGCATGGCGGGCGGTTCCGCCTTGGCCATGTGGATTGGCGAGCGCATTACGGAAAAGGGCATCGGCAACGGCATTTCGCTGCTGATTACCGCCGGTATCGTAAACAATCTGTTCAACGGCATGGTCAGCCTGACCGGCAAAGCGCTGGTGGCCGACAGCCTCACTCCGTGGACCACGCTTTTCGCAGTCATCCTCGTTTCTCTGGCAATGATCACCGTCATCACCTGGGCTGATATGGGCGTGCGTCGCATCAACGTGCATTTCGCTAAGCGGGTGACCGGCCGCAAGATGTACGGCGGCCAGAACTCCATCATTCCGCTGAAGGTTATTGCGGTAGGCGTGCTGCCGCTGATTTTCGCCTACTCCTTTATGACGTTTCCCAGCACTCTGATCCAGCTGACCGGCGGCACCACTACGGGCTTTGGCCAATGGTGGTCGCGCTACATGTACAGCACGTCGCCCTGGTATCTGCTGACAACGGCCGTGCTGATCTTCGCGGTCACCTTCTTCTCTCCCTCCATCTCCTTTAACTCTGAGGACATGGCCAAGAACATCCAGCAGCAGGGCGGCGCGGTTCCCTCCGTGCGTCCCGGCAAGCCGACAGCCGATTACCTTAAACGCATCAACAGCCGGTTGACGCTCTTTGCGGCAATCTTCCTGGCGCTACTGGCCACGGTTCCTTCGCTCTTCGCGCGCAGCACTTCCCAGTCACTGCCCTTCGGTGCCAGCAGCCTGTTGATCGCCGTAAGCGTTATTCTGGAAACCAAGCGCCAATTGGACGACCTGCTCATCAACCGCAACTACGACAAGATCTCTTAACCCTACGAAAATGTGCCGGTTGGGAGACAAACGCGACCGCCCGCGGGCCGCTGTCGCCTATGGCGAAGCGACCGCGGGGCACGCGCTGTTCAGCGCTCGGCCACCGTCCGCGGAAGCGAAAAACCAGCGCGCGTTTACCACAACGCTGGTTTTTGTGTGGTTGTCACGTAAAGGGGATTCCCCTTTCCGCGGCTGCCCGGAACCCTTACGACGATTCCGGCGCGGATACGGCCGTTCTTGTGAGGCCTTGATGAGTGTGGTATAATGTCTTTGCGCGCGTGTGCGCGGCGATTGTGGGAGGGAAGGTATGAACATCATTTTTCTGGGACCTCCGGGGGCGGGCAAGGGCACGCAGGCGCAGATCGTATGCGCTAATCTCGGCATCCCGCAGATTTCCACCGGGGATATGCTCCGCTCCGCCATCGCCCATCAAACGGAAACCGGCCTGAAAGCGAAAAGCTATATGGACGCGGGCCAGCTGGTGCCCGACGCGGTGGTGATTGCCATTGTAAAGGAACGTCTGACCGACGTTGATTGTAAGAACGGCTACGTTTTGGACGGTTTTCCCCGTACGGTAGAGCAGGCGCAGGCGCTTGCGGTGTTCGCCGGGATCGATAAGGTCGTCAACATTGCCGTCCAGGACGAAGTGCTGGTGAAGCGCCTCTCCGGCCGGCGTGTGTGCCCGGCGTGCGGCGCGACCTACCATGTGGCTCTTCTGAGCGGCGAAACCAAGTGCGCTGCGGATGGCACCACGCTGATCCAGCGCGACGATGATAAGCCCGAAACGGTGCTCAACCGCCTTAACGTGTACCACCGCCAGACGGCGCCCCTGATCGACTTTTATCAGCGAAAAGGCATCCTGTGCGTGGTGGACGGCTCCCAGGGGTTGGAACATGTTACGACAGCCATACTGGATACGCTAGGTGCGACGCGATGATCTACCTGAAGAATGCCGAGCAGTTGAACTGCATGCGCAAATCGGGTGCTCTGCTTTTCGAGGTGCTCTGCCGCCTGAAGGAAGCCGTGAAAGCCGGCGTCAGCACCGCCGCGTTGGATGTGTACGCCGAGCAAATGATTCGCAAGCATAAGGCGATCCCTTCCTTCCTGCATTACGAAGGGTACCCCGCATCGCTGTGCGTATCTATCAACGATCAGGTCGTGCATGGCATCCCCTCCGAAAGCGTGATTCTCAAGGAGGGCGACGTGGTCAGCATCGATTGCGGGCTGATCCTGGACGGATGGCAGGCAGACAGCGCCTTTACCGTTGGCGTCGGCATGATCGACGCTAAGAGCCGCCAGCTGATCGATGTGACCGAAGAATGCTTTTTCAAAGGCGCGCGGCAGGCGATCAACGGCAACCACTTGGGCGACGTCGGCAACGCCATTCAAACCTATGCCGAGAGCTTCGGCTACGGTGTGATACGGGATTTGACGGGCCATGGCATCGGCCGCAATATGCACGAAGATCCCAGCGTTCCCAATTTCGGCACACCCGACCACGGCATCAAGCTGCGCCCGGGTATGACCCTCGCCATCGAGCCCATGATTGCCATGGGGGATTATCATGTAAGCCAGTTGGAAGACGGATGGACCGTCGTGACCGACGACGGCAGCATATGCTCGCATTATGAGCACACCATCGCCATTAACGAGCAGGGGCTGCCGGAGCTCCTTACGTACCCGGGCTACGCCTTAACGGAGGAACCCAAACGGTGAAAGCGAATCCGCAGCAGATCGGCCGCGTGGTCGTTTCCACGCAGGGGCACGATCGTGGCAGAAGGTGTCTGGTGGTCGGCATCGTAGACGAACGCTATGTGCTGATTGCCGATGGGGACACACGCAAGCTTGATCACCCCAAGAAGAAGCAGCTCAAGCACTTACGCGCGGAACCTGGACTCGCCGCCGATGCGTTAGATGCCGTACACAAGCGGGCGCAAACCATCGACAGCGATATTCGCAAAGCGCTCGAAGCGATGACGCCCGAACCGCCGCTAGGCCGCAAACAAGCCGACCGGAGTACCGACAAGGAGGAAAACGCATTTGTCCAAGAGTGATGTCATTGAAATGGAAGGCACGGTCGCTGAGGCTCTTCCCAACGCAATGTTTCTGGTGGAGCTCCCCGGCGGGCACCGGATCATGGCACATATTTCGGGAAAGATGCGCATGAATTTCATCCGCATTTATCCCGGCGATAGAGTTACCATCGAGCTTTCGCCCTACGATTTGACCCGCGGCCGCATAACGTGGCGCAGCAAGGGTTGAGGATATCGGTCGCTATCCACGGCCGTATGAATGGAGGAAAACAGCATGAAGGTTCGTCCCTCGGTAAAACCCATTTGCGAAAAATGCAAAATCATCAGGCGCAAAGGCCATGTGATGGTCATCTGCGAAAACCCCAAGCATAAGCAGAAGCAGGGCTGAAAATGTCCCCATACCCCCGAAGGGGTACTGTGTGCAAGCACATGAAGATGAGGCCGCCAGAGGGCGGCTTTTCTTCAACCATGAAGAAACAAATGGTGCGCCCGCAGGCGCATTCCCTGCACTGGGATTCCAGAGGGTAATCGCCTTTTTGCTCCTGCCTTTGGGCGAAGCCCAATAGTTGCATACTATATATTGTATGCAACTGATCCCCCCATGCTATAGCGGAAATTTTCCCCTAAATTCACATCGAAATAAGAGAAAAACCATTGCTCAACAGGGAAAACTATGGTATACTTCGGAAGTTAGACTAGGCGACGAGCCGTGGGCGGCTGCGTGCGCGCAAAAACGCGTGCGACCATGGGCGTAAAGCGGTTTAGCAACATTAACAAAGCGCGTTAGGACTTCGGTGCTGCGCGCGGGGTTTTGGGCGATGCTTCGTATCTCTGCGCGATGCACGCCAACGACAAGAAACCCTTGGCCCAAGAGGGCATTTCCCCTGACAATCATTGGAGGTGTATCACTCACATGGCACGTATTGCGGGCGTTGACCTGCCCAGGGAAAAACGTGTGGAAGTCGGCCTGACTTACATCTATGGCATCGGCCTGAAGACTTCCCAAAAGATTCTTAGCGCTACTGAAATTAGTCCCGATACTCGCATAAAGGATCTCAACGAACAGGAAATCAGCAAGCTTCGTGATTACATCGAGCACAACGAAAAAGTGGAAGGCGATCTGCGCCGCGAAGTATCCATGAACATTAAGCGATTGATGGAGATTGGTAGTTATCGTGGTGTTCGTCATCGCCGTGGCCTGCCTGTGCGCGGCCAGAACACCAAGAACAACGCACGCACGCGCAAAGGGCCTAAGCGTACCATTGCCGGCAAGAAGAAAGTTGCCCGATAGTCTGGCCCGATCGTAACCGTAGCATGGAGGGATGAACAAACATGGCACCCAAACAAAAGCTTAAAAGGGTATCGCGCAAGCGTCGTGAAAAGAAGCTTGTCGAGCGCGGAGCCGCGCATATCCGCTCTTCGTTTAACAACACCATCGTTACCCTGACCGATACCAACGGCAACACCCTCTCCTGGGCCAGCGCCGGTGGACTGGGCTTCCGCGGAAGCAAAAAGTCTACGCCGTTTGCCGCGCAGATGGCTGCCGAAACGGCTGCGAAAGCCGCTATGGAATTCGGCCTCAAGACTGTCGAAGTCTTCGTGAAGGGCCCGGGCTCCGGCCGCGAAGCCGCTATCCGCAGCCTGCAGGCCGCCGGTCTGGAAGTCAACATGATCAAAGACGTTACACCCATTCCGCATAACGGCTGCCGTCCGCCCAAGCGTAGAAGAGTGTAAGAATCGAGGAGGTACAACGTTATGGCAAGATATACCGATTCCGTATGCCGTATGTGCCGCCGCGAGGGCACCAAACTCTTCCTCAAGGGTGAAAAGTGCTTCTCCGCCAAGTGCGCGCAAACGAAACGGCCGACTCCTCCGGGTCAGCATGGGCAGGCCCGTGCCCGGAAAGCGTCCGAATATGGCATGCAGCTCCGTGAAAAACAAAAAGCCCGTCGCGCTTACGGCCTGATGGAAGGCCAGTTCAAGCGTACGTTCTCCAAGGCCGAAGGCATCAAGGGGATTACAGGGGAAAACCTGTTGTCTCTGCTGGAACGCCGACTGGATAATGTGGTATACCGCAGCGGTCTGGCCTCCAGCCGCGCGCAGGCCCGCCAGTTCGTAAC
>JAJFVI010000115.1 GCA_021371895.1 Eubacteriales bacterium
AAAGAGGGAAGGAGGGAAAACGTGGAAGCGACGTTTGAAACCTATGTCAACGCTGTCGAACAGGCGATACAGGCGACACCCTTGCTAGCCGGCGCGCTGGGCCCGGCTTCCACGGCCGCGATACGTCCCCCGCGGGAAGGCGAGGTGCCCGAACCCCTGAAAAGCGCCATGCGCTACAGCCTCACCCTGCCCGGAAAGCGGCTGCGGCCCGCGCTGCTGCTGGCGAGCTACCATCTGCTTGCGGAGGACTGGCAAAACGTATTACCCTTCGCCGTCGCGCTGGAGATGATCCATGCCTACTCGCTCGTACACGACGATCTGCCCGCGCTGGATAACGACGATCTCAGGCGCGGACAGCCCAGCAACCATAAAGCGTTTGGCGAGAACATCGCGATCCTCGCGGGAGACGGACTGTATTCCCTTGCGTTTGAAACCATGCTCGATGCGTCTGTGCGGTTCCGCTACCCCAGGCGCGCGCTTGCCGCCATGGAAATGATTGCCCACCGCGCCGGTGTACGCGGCATGATCGCCGGACAAACGCTGGATGTAAAGCTGGAAGGCACACCGCCGGACGCGCAGACCGTTGGTTATATCCACCGCCACAAGACGGCTGATCTGCTGACGGCGGCGGTGCTGAGCGGGCTGATGCTGGCGGGCGCTACGAAACGGCAACGGGCGGCTGGCGAAGCGTACGGACAAAATCTGGGGATGGCCTTTCAGATCGTGGACGATCTGCTGGATCTGCAGGGCGACACGCTTACGCTGGGCAAACGCACCGGTATGGATGCGCAGCGCGGTAAAATGACCTGGCCGGCCGTCTACGGGGAGCATGCCGCCCACGAAGATGCAGCGCGCTACCTGCAAAACGCGGTCGAAGCGGTAACGATTTTTGAGCAGAAAGCGACGCTCCTCAGCGATCTCGCAGGGCGAATGCTTTACCGCGTTCGTTGAACATACAAGCCCAACGGGAGGAGGATCCCCCTTGCACACCATTGATGGGATTTTAAGCAATCAGGCCCTCATCTGCGCGGCCATCGCCTGGTTTATCGCGCAGGCGATGAAGGTACCGCTCTATTACAGGGTGGAACACGTGTGGGATTGGCACCGCTTCGTAGGCTCGGGCGGTATGCCCAGCTCGCATACTGCCATGGTCGTGTCGCTTGCTCTGGCTGTGGGGATACTGAACGGTTTTGATACCGCGATTTTCGCCATTTGCGTTGTGCTCGCCATGATCGTGATGTACGACGCTACGGGTGTCCGGCGCGAAACGGGCACGCAGGCGACCGTAATCAACCAAATCCTCAAGGATGTGCTCATCAACGGCAAGCGCATTTCGGATGAGCAATTAAAGGAACTGGTCGGGCATACGCCGTTTGAGGTGCTTGGCGGCTTCATTATCGGACTATGCACGACGCTGATTTATCTCTGGCTTACGCATGGCTAAAGTCCGCAGACTCCAATGAAGAACACGGAGGGTGAAACATGGATCATTTTATGGAAGAAGTCGTTATCCGCAGGAACCGTGCGATTCAGGATTTGCTCTATTACCTGGCCAATGTGGCGATGGTACTGTTTGCGATTATCGGCTTTGGGATGCTGTCGACGCTCTTCTCTTCCTTTTCGGTTCTCGCGTTGATCATCACCCTCGTCTTTTGCGGCCTGGCGGTATTATTGTACCTGTACAAGGATCACCTGCGTACGGAATACGAGTATACTTTCACCAACGGCGATCTGGATTTTGCGAAGGTGTTCAACAACAGCAAACGCAAGAGCCTGGGCACCATGCGGGTGAAAAACGTGGAAGGGTTCGGCCCCGTGGACAGCGATAATTTCCGCAAGATGATCAATATGCCCGGCATCAAGCGAAATAACTGGTTCCTCAACCGGGATGCGAATCTATATTTCTTTTACTATCAAAAAGAAAGCAACCGTACGGTGATCGTGCTGGAACCCTCCCAGGAGCTGGTGGATATGATTAAGAAATATCTGCCGCACGGGGTTTTCCATGCCTGAGGCAAAGTTGGAAGCTTATCTGGACAACAGCGCGACAACGCGCCCCTGCCCCGCGGCGGTGGAGGCGATGGCCGAATGCATGCGTGGTGGGTTTTATAACCCTTCTGCGCTTTATGGGCATGCGGTGGAGGCGGAACGCGCGCTTTACAGGGCGCGGGTAACGGTCGCAGCATCCGTGGAGGCGGGAGAGGGGAACGTCGTTTTCACCTCCGGAGGCACGGAGAGTGACAACCTCGCCATCTTCGGCACACTGGGCGCGCTGCGCGGGCAGGGAACAGTGCTTTATAGCGCCGCCGAGCATCCGGCAGTCAAAAACGCCTGCCGGGAAGCCGCCGGTCAATACGGATGCGACGTAGCAGAGATTCCGCTGAACGCCCGCGGAATGCTGGACTTGTCCGCGTTTGAGAAGATGCTTACGCCGCAGGTGCGGCTGATCTGCGTGATGCAGGTATGCAACGAAACCGGCGCCGTGATGCCGCTAAAAGAAGTTGTCGCGCTGCGGGACGCGTGTGTGCCGTTAGCAGCCATCCATGTGGACGGTGTGCAGGGTTACCTGCGCGTACCCTTTTCCATGCGCGCGCTGGGTGTGCAGACCTACGCAATCAGCGCCCACAAGGTACACGGCCCCAAGGGGGTCGGCGCACTGATTGTGCGCGAGGGCCTGCGGCTGAAACCGCAGATGTTTGGCGGCGGCCAGCAGAACAACCTGCGCTCTGGCACCGAAAACACGTCGGGCATTGCCGGGTTCGCAGCTGCGGTGGCACAGTACCTGCCTTTGGAGGCTGCCCAGATAAAACTTGGCGAAATGAAGCGGATTGCCGTGGAAACGCTGTCCGCGCGCGTGCCCGGCTTTCAGGTTCTTGGACCCGCACTGAACGACAGTGACGCCGCCCCGCATATCCTGTACGCAGCGTTTCCGCCGGTACGCGCCGAAACCATGGTACACGCGCTGGAGGCCGTTGGGGTGATGGTCGGAACCGGTTCGGCCTGCTCCAGTAAAAAAAGCAAGCGTTCCGATGTTCTTATAGCCATGGGCGTCCCGCCCAAGCTGATGGACAGCGCGGTACGCCTGAGCTTCGGGGTAGATAACACGGTGGAGGAAATTCGCTATGCGTGCGACGCGATTTCGTCGCAATACCAGCTTTTAGCGCGCTTTACGCGCCGATAGAAAAAGGAGAACGATTTACTTGCGTGAAGTGCTGCAGGTGCGCTTTTCTGAGATTTATCTGAAGGGGCTCAATCGCCCTTATTTTTTGAGGATGCTTGTGGAGCGTGTTCGTGATGCGGTAAAGGCCGTTGGCGGACGCGTATGGCTCAGCGACAGCCGCGTCTACGTAAGCGACGCTTCAGACATGGCGGAGGCCGTGCGCAGGGTAACCCGCGTGTTCGGCGTACACAGCATTTGCCGTTCTCTGGAAATGCCTAAGGAGGATTTTGCCGCCATACGGGAAGCGGCGGTGGAACTGATGCAGAGCGAAAAAGGCAGCTTTAAGGTGGAGGCGCGCCGCAGTGATAAGCGCTATCCCATGGATTCGCCCGCCATCAACGCTGACATCGGCGGCTATGTGCTCAACCATAACCCGGCGCTTACCGTGGACGTGCATAATCCGGAAACGGTGTTAAGCGTGGAGATACGGAATATGGCGTACCTTTACACGCATCCGATTCTCGCCGTGGGCGGAATGCCGGTGGGCACCAACGGGCGTGCGACTCTCCTGCTGTCCGGCGGTATCGACAGCCCCGTGGCGGGTTGGATGGTCGCCAAGCGCGGCGTCAGCATGAGCGCGGTGCACTTCCTGTCGCCTCCCTATACCAGCGAACGAGCCCGCGATAAGGT
>JAJFVI010000109.1 GCA_021371895.1 Eubacteriales bacterium
AGGGGTCGGGGTAATCTGCGCGGATTTTTTTTCGCCACAGGTGCGTGCGCTGCTGGCCAGGGAAATCCCCTGCGTTACGGTGGACTACAGCAGTGAAAAGCATCCCTGCGTGATGACCAATAATGAGGATGCGTACGGCGAACTGGTTGATTATATTTATAGCCGCGGGCATCGCAGGGTGGCCGTTATTCGGGACAACACCTCGACCATATCGGATATTCGCTATGATTGTCTGCGCAAGGTATGTGCCCAGCGCGGGATTGAATTATCCGAAAAGTATACTTTTTTCGCATGCTATAACGACGTCGATAGCGCTGCAGAAGCAACCCGCGCATTGTTGAAACTTCCCCAATTGCCTACCTGCATTTTTTACCCGGACGATATCACCTGCGTGGGTGGTATCGACGAACTGAGGAAGAACGGTTTCTCCGTCCCCAAGGACATCAGCGTCGTAGGGTTCGACGGCATCCAGCTGTCGCAGATTATTCATCCAAGCCTTACGACCTATCGGCAGGATATGGAATCCATCGGCCGGAATGCCCTGCATCTTTTACTGGAAGATATCGAAAATCCGGAAGCGACCGGAGCCCGGCAACGGTATATTTCCGGGAAATTTCTACCAGGGGAAACGGTGGCAAACCTCTGCCCGTGCGCTTATGGCTCTGAAAAGCCATCACAATAAAAAATGGAGGGATTAGTATGAAACACACCCGGAAAATCCTGAGCCTGCTGCTTGCGTTGATGCTGGCGTGCAGCCTGACCATCGTTTCTGCCGGCGCAGAAACCGTCGAGCTGCCCCGTAACGAAACGCTGTACTTCGCCGGACAGCAATGGGGTTCCATCAATGGTTGGAACCCGCTGAGCGACGACATGAACAACGCCATGGGCATCACCCAGGACGCTGGCGGCGCCCGTACCATCATGTATGAGACATTGTATATGTATAACATGCTGGACGGCTCGCTTACCCCGCTAATCGCCGATGGCGATTTTGTGTGGAACGACGCGCATACGGAAATAACCGTGAAAATCAAACCCGCCGCCAAGTGGAGCGACGGCACTCCCATCACCGCCCAGGATGTGGCCTACACCTTCGAGACCAATGTAAAACTCGGCAACGCCAAGGGCAACGGCTATAAGCCTTACGTCGAAAGTGTGACCGCTGTAGACGATTCCACCGTGCTGATTAAGGCCATGCTGACCGACGCGGGCGTCGCTGTGAATCCGCTGCAGCTGGTGTGCTTCCTGGAGGAGTGCTACGTAGTGCAGAAGGCCTGGATCCAGACGCTTGAGGCGCGCTGCAGCAACGACACAACCGCCATGAAGAACGACGCCGCCGAGGATGTCGTATGGTCTGGGCCCTACACCAAGTACTTTGCCAACGACCAGAAGGTTGTTTTGATCCGCGATGATAACTATTGGGGTCAGGATGCCTCCATGTGGGGGTCGCTGCCTGTTCCCAAGTACATCGCTCACGTCATCTACGCCGATAACGCCGCCGGCCAGAGCGCTCTGAAGGCCGGAGAAGTGGACGTATGCCAGGAGTTCATCGCTAATGTTCAGGACTTGTGGCTGAAGGACGGCCTGCCCATCAGCACCTATCTGAACGAAGCCCCCTATGGCATCTGCGTAAATATGCCCACCGCGTGGTTCAACCTGGATATCCCCGTTCTGCAAAACGCCTCCGTACGTAAGGCAATCGCCATGGCGGTCGATTATGACGCCATCAACCAAAACGCCATGACGGGCCAGAGCCCGACCTTCGCAGATGTGCCGCGTTCCTGCATGAACCCCACGGCCGGCGAGCAGGCGACATTTGACCACGACGCCGTGAAAGACCTGCAATGGGTCGGAAACGACATCGAAGGGGCTAAAGCACTTCTGGAAGCAGCCGGCATCGTGGATAGCGACGGCGACGGCTGGCGCGAGTTCAACGGTGAAAAGATCACGTTGAACTCCTGCTGCCCCAACGGCTGGACCGACTGGATGGCCGCGATGGAAATCGTCGCCGCCGCCGGCAAGAGTATCGGCATTGAAATCACCACCGAGTTCCCCGAATGGTCTGTTTATCAGACGATCGTAACCGCCACTACGCAGACCGATTACGACATCTTCATGATGTGGACCGATTCCGCTACGCCCGCACAGCCCTGGGGCCGTATCCGCATGATGATGAGCAGTGAGTTCATCGGCGTGGAAGGCAACTGGAGCGGCAACTGGGGCCATTACAGCAACGCCCGTATCGATGAGATTATCAAGGCGATCCCGACCACGACCGATGCGACGGAACTGAAGAATCTCTACACCGAGGCCGTTCAGATCTATCTGACCGACGTGCCCAGCTTCTCCCTCATGTATCGCCCCAACAAGTTCCACGCGGTAAACGAGTCTGTTTGGACGAATTTCCCGGATTCCACGGACGGCCGCAACATTCCGCCTACGGATTGCACGGATGGCTACGGTATCGCCGCGCTCTATGCTTTGGAGCTTGTAAACCCATAACAGGCTAACCTTGAGTGAGGCGGCTGCGTTTCGGGTAACCGTAAGCGCAGCCGCCTCCCAATTATGGGGGTAAGGGAATGAAGGGCTATCGTAAGTACTTTGGTAAGAAGATTCTCTGGTTGGTGATCACATTTATCGCCGCATTGCTGTTGAATTTTACCCTGCCGCGCATGATGCCCGGCGACCCCGTGGCGGCCATGACGGCAAAACAGGCGCAGGGGCTTAGCGAAGCCTCCGCCGTCAAGGCGATCTACGATAATTACGCACGTGAGTTCGGAACGAATAAACCGATTACGCAACAGTTTTTTACCTATGTTGTCAATTTGATGCATGGCGACATGGGCACCTCGTTTAGCCAATATCCGCGCAAAGTATCCAATATTATTGGCAACGCGATCGGGTGGACTCTTGCCCTGCAGTTCCCCGCCATTATCATCGGCTGGTTGATCGGCAATCTGCTGGGGGCGCTTGCTGCCTATATCCGAAAAGGATTCGATAAGGTGCTAATGCCCATCACCTTATTTTTAAGCAGCATTCCGGCCTTTGGCATGGCGGTGATGCTGCTTGTTGTATTTGCAATTAACCTCAAAGTTGCGCCTATATCTGGCGGCTACGGGTTTGATATGCTTCCCAACTTCAGCTGGAATTTCGTTGTCTCCGTAATCCAGCATTACCAACTGCCTTTCTGGTCAATCGTGCTGGTTTCCATCGGCGGTCAGGCGGTGGGCATGCGTTCCATGTCCATTTACGAGCTAAACGCCGACTATGTGAAATACGCGCGTTTCCTGGGTATCAAGGACCGCAGGGTAGTCGGTTACGTATTCCGTAACGCCATGCTTCCGCAGGTAACGGGGCTTGCGTTGTCCATCGGCACCATGGTGGGCGGCGCGCTGGTCGCGGAGATCATATTCAGCTACCCCGGCCTGGGTACCACGATCTACCAGGGCATCACCATGGCCGATTACCCGCTGATATCCGGCACAACGCTCATCATCACCGTCATGGTGCTGATCGCCACATTTGTACTGGATATCATTTACGGATTTATCGACCCGCGCGTAAAAGCCGCGCAGTTTGATTAGGGGGGTGGGCAAATGAAAAATACGCTGAAGCAGGTTTTCCACTCGCCCAAGTTTTTAGTGGGCTTTTGCATTTTCACCTCAATTCTGCTGATGATGATCATCTACCCGTTGGTAAACCCCGGCAATCCGCTGGAAATGATCGGCCTGGGCACTTTTGCCGAGCCGGGCACCTATGTGTCGCTGTACGATTCCGTAGGCACCAAAACGAGCACTCTTAAGCTGGACGGTGCCGACGTGAAGCGCATTGATCAAGTTCTAAGCGGGGAAGACCGCGTTAACATGCTCAACTGGTTCACAGCCGACAGCATCGATATTTCTGGTCTGGATATCACCGATACCGATACGCTTCTGGCGATGTGGAAGGCGAATTTCGACCCCTCCATCAGGCTCCAGGGCATGACCAAGGCCATGCGTAATTATTACATCCGTCTCAACGATAATATCAACGCTGCGGCGAGCGCCGACATCCTTACGGTGTCCGAAATCGACGCAAGCACAGGCGAAACGGTCGAGAAGGCTGAAATCAACAAAACGGATTATGTGAACGTCGGCGACGTCGCCAATGTGAAAACGCTGCCGCTGGGAACCGACAACTTCGGCCGCGATACCCTTAAGGAACTGGTATCCGCTTGCGGCACCTCCATAAGAATCGGCCTGATCGCCGGAACCGTGGCTACGTTCATCGGTTTGCTGCTGGGGTTGCTGGGCGGGTATCTGGGCGGTTTTGTGGATGATATTGTCATGTTCTTCACCAACATCTTCACCGTTATCCCTTCGTTCGTCCTGTTGATCCTCATCAGCTATTCCATCAGCCAGGATCAACGCGGCGCCAATACGATCGCCATTGTAATCGGCTTTACCAGTTGGGTGTGGACGGCGCGCTCCGTGCGCTCCCAGGTCATCAGCCTTCGCAACCGAGACCATGTTAACTTAAGCCGGCTCTCCGGCCACTCCCTGATGCGCATTATCCTGACGGATATATTACCCTACATCGCTTCCTATGTCGTGATGGCGTTCATCCTTCAGATCAGTTCCGGCATCCTCGCGGAGGCACAGCTTTCGTTGCTGGGGCTGGGGCCGAAAACCACGGATGTGCCGACGCTGGGCTTGATGATGAACTGGGCAATGCTGTATTCCGCGCATCTGAACGGCTCCTGGTGGGCGTACTTCCCTGTGATTCTGACCATCGCGTTCATCTCCTTCTCGCTGAATTTGATGAACACGGGACTGGATCAGGTGTTCAACCCCACCCTGAGAGATTAGGAGAACGACCATGAGCAAAACAGTACTGGAGGTTCGCGGCCTTACCACGAAATACATCACCCGGTTTCACGAGGATGTGTATGCCGTGGACGACGTATCGTTGACCATTGAGGAAGGGAAATCCCTTGGCATCGCGGGCGAAAGCGGCTGCGGCAAATCCACTCTGGCATTAAGCCTGATGGGCTATTATTTCGCGCCTCTGCATTACATCAGCGGCGAAATTATCATCGACGGGAAATCCATCTCTGGCATGGACCCCGATACGGTTCGCAAAACTGTGCTGGGTACGGAGATCGCGTACATCCCGCAGTCCGCGATGAACGCGCTCAACCCCACGTGTAAAACGCGTAAGTTTATCCAGGACGTCATTCACGCGCACGACCCCCATGCCGATAATAAGCAGATCTCCGAGCTTGCGGAATCGCGCTTCGCGGAACTGGGCCTGCCTGCCAGCGTGCTGGACAGATACCCCGTGGAATTATCCGGCGGCATGAAGCAGCGCACCGTCATCGCCATTTCAACCATTTTGAAGCCCAAAGTGCTGATCGCGGACGAACCTTCCAGCGCACTGGACGTATCCAGTCAAAAAATGGTGATTAAAATGCTCCGTGATTTGATGGACAAAGGATACATCCGCGCGATGATTTTTATTACCCACGAACTGCCGCTGCTCTATAACGTTACGGATGATATCATGGTGATGTATGCGGGGCAGATTGTGGAAAAAGGGACCGCCAGGGAAATGGTGTTTGATCCTGTGCATCCCTATTCGCGGGGTCTGATGCACTCCATTATCGTACCGGAGCAGGGCACGCGCAATAAAAAGCTAAGTGCCATTCCCGGTACGCCCCCCAACCTGAAAAAACCACCGGAGGGCTGTCGCTTTGCCGAGCGCTGCAAATATGTGGTTCCGCAATGCCGCTACAACACGCTGCCCATGATCGAGTTTGAAGGAACGCGCACTTACCGCTGTGGGCACTCCATCCAGCATCTCAAGGAGGTGTACCGGTGTGAAGACGAATGAAAGCTGTGTTATCTCCCCCGAAAACCAGAGCGTGCAGATTCGGCATTTAGAGGATATCCAGTCGCGCCCGTCCTGCCTGCGCGGCAAAGGCGTCACGAAAATCTTTGGCACCGGTGGCAAACAGACCGTGGCGGTAGATCACGTGGATTTTGATTTTCACGAGGGTGAGCTCGTCTCCATCGTCGGGGAAAGCGGCAGCGGCAAAACAACGCTCTCTAAAATGCTCCTCGGGTTGTTGAATGTGACTGAAGGGGAGATATTCTACCAGGGCAAACTGCGCGATATCTCCACCGCAAAGAAAAAACGAGAATACTGGAAAGGCATTCAAGCCATCTTTCAGGATCCGTTCAGTTCCTTCAACGTGTTCAACAAGATCGACACAGTGCTCTTGGATTGCATCAACATGTGCGGAGGCCGCCATTTTTCCAAAGAAAAGAAAATTGAGCTGATGACCGAGGCCTGCTGTTTTGTGAACCTCAAATATGCCGAACTCACCAACAAGTACCCCTTTGAGCTTTCCGGCGGCCAGATGCAGCGTTTGATGATTGCGCGTGTATTTCTGCTGAAACCGAAAATTCTGCTGGCGGACGAACCCACCAGCATGATCGATGCCTGCTCGCGAGCGACGATTCTGGATATGCTTCTGCATCTGCGCGATGAAACCGGCATGACGATCCTCTTTATCACGCACGACATCGGGCTATCCTACTATATCTCCGATGACGTGTATATTATGGAGCACGGCAAGTTTGTGGAACACGGCACCGCGGACGAGGTGATTCTTGCCCCCAAGGCCGACTATACCAAGCGCTTAATCAGCGACGTACCCAAGATCTATGAACCGTGGGATTTAAGCACGGTTAAATATTGAGCGAAAGCGGGGCCCCTGTATGGACGTCAAACGCACGATATCTCAAATGACTCTGGAAGAAAAGGCGGGATTGCTGTCTGGTCTGGATTTCTGGCACACGAAACCCGTGAAACGGCTGGACGTGGAAAGCTGCATGGTCAGCGACGGCCCGCACGGCTTACGCAAGCAGGACGAAAACGCGGATCATATGAGCATCAACGAAGCAATTAAGGCAATTTGCTTTCCAGCGGGGTGTGCCACCGCCGCTTCCTTCGACCGCGAAGTGCTCACAACGCTGGGCGAGGCGATCGGCGATGCCTGCCAGCATGAAAAGGTTTCCATTGTGCTGGGTCCGGCGGTCAACATCAAGCGTTCGCCGCTGTGCGGCCGTAACTTCGAGTATTACAGCGAGGACCCTTATCTGGCCGGTGAAATTGCCGCAAGCTTTATCGGGGGCGTGCAAAGCCGCGGTGTGGGAACCAGTATTAAGCATTTCGCCTGTAACAACCAGGAATACCGCCGTATGAGCAGCAACAGCGTTGTGGACGAGCGTACGCTCAGGGAAATTTACCTGCCCGCGTTTGAAACCGCCGTAAAACGCGCCAAGCCGTGGACGGTTATGTGCAGCTACAACCTGATTAACGGCACCTACGCCTGCGAAAACCCCTGGTTGCTTACGCAGGTGCTGCGTGACGAGTGGGGATTTGACGGCTACGTGATGAGTGACTGGGGCGCGACCGATGATCGCGTGGAAAGCATAAAGGCCGGTTTGGATTTGGAAATGCCCGCATCTGGTGGAGAGAACGATAAGCGCATTGTACAGGCCGTACGTGAAGGCAAGCTGGACGAACATTTGGTGGATCTGTGCTGCGAGCATATTCTCACCGTGAATCAACGCTATCTCGACCACGCAAAACCCAGCACCCCGTGGGATAAGCAGGCGCAGCACCAGCTGGCGCGTAAGCTTGCGGCGGAATGCATGGTGTTGTTGAAAAACGAAGGCGGGCTTCTCCCGCTGCAGAAGGACCAAAAGATCGCCGTCATCGGAAAATTCGCCAAACAACCACGTTTTCAGGGCGGCGGCAGTTCCCACATCAATTTCAGCCAGGTTACCAGCGCATGGGACGAATTGGCCGATGAACCCAACATCGTCTACGCCGACGGATACAATATCGATAGCGACGACCCGGACGAACAGCTATTAAGCGAAGCGGAAATCGCGGCTCGCGATACCGATGTCGTCGTGATTTTCGCCGGACTGCCAGATCGCTACGAAAGCGAAGGCTACGACCGCACACACATGCGGATGCCTAAATGCCAGGAAGAGCTGATTGAACGCATCTCCGCCGTGAACCCCAACATCGTCGTAGTGCTCCATAACGGCGCGCCTATTGAAATGCCGTGGCTGGACGACGTGGGTGCCGTGCTTGAAGCCTATCTGGGCGGTCAGGCCGTGGGCGGCGCGGTGGTGGACATTCTGTTTGGCAAGGTGAACCCCAGCGGGCGCCTGCCGGAGAGTTTCCCGGCTTGCCTGAAGGACAATTCCTCCTACCCCTGGTACGGCGGGGAGAAAGACACCGCGAAATATTGCGAAGGCGTATTCGTGGGCTACCGCTGGTACGACAAAAAGCATATGGCCGTGCTGTTCCCCTTTGGTTACGGCTTGAGCTATACGGATTTCCGTTACGACAACCTGAAGCTTAGCGCCAATGAAATTAAGGACACCGATACGCTTACCGTTACTCTGGACGTAACCAACGTGGGGAGCATGGTGGGCAAGGAAGTGGTTCAACTCTACGTAACTGACCGCCAGAGTACCGTAATCCGCCCCGTACGCGAGTTGAAAGGCTTTGAGAAGGTGGCGCTCCAACCCGGTCAGACGAAAACTGTGACCTTCACGCTTTCCAAGCGCGCTTTCGCGTACTGGAACATCCAACTCCACGATTGGCACGTGGAAACGGGCACGTTTGGCATCCAAATCGGCCAATCCAGCCGTGATATTGTGCTGGAAAAAGATGTCGACGTGCTGTCCACAGTAGCGCTGCCACGGGCAATAACCCTCAATTCCATTTTCGTGGACTTGATGGCGGAGCCAAGCATGGCGGAAATTCTGAAACCGCTGATTGAGATGTTCAAACAGAGCATGGGCGGTTCCGGAGAATCCGCCGACGGCTCCAACACGATAACCGACGATATGCTGCAGGCCCTGATTGCCTTTACGCCCCTGCGCAGCCTGATGAGCTTTGCCAACGGGCAGATCAAATACGACGATCTGGTCGCGCTGGTGGAGAGGATGAACCAGACGAAATAGGAATTCAGCAGCAACACCTTGGTATGGCACGCCCATATGGCGTGCCTCCAGCTTGCTGAAAAAGCTCTGTCTGCGTTGAACCCTGCGCCACGACAGGGCGGTCATGTACGTCCGTGTACGCTCCCGCCCTGATCGGGCTTGGTTCCTGGCATCCAAAACTTTTTGAGCAAGCTGACCTTCTGCAAGTGAAACAGGTTTGTCAACGGGCTGGAGGCACGCCGCATGCGGCGTGCTGTATTTTGTAAAAACGAAGCTGGGGCCTTGCAGCCGCATATCTCCATGCGAGTGCACACGAAGCCCTTCTCGGCGATCATCCGATAGGTCATGGGCTTGGTACCACTACCCATGAATTGTGCGATCTTTGCCTGCATTTCCGCATGATTGTATTTCGAATATGCTCTGGATAAGGCATGGAAGCCAACCGAGCATTACTTGTCACAATCATCAGTGCAAACAAAACAAAACAGAGAGACAGGAATTCTGCATATAACGATCATTACGCTGCAGTTGAAATGATGCTGTAAGCAGGGATAATCGGCTTCCCTTTCCGTTTTGAGGATGCACCGCTGTGATGGGAGGGCAAAGCAGTTAGAATTGTGGTATAATACAAAATGAGGATGTTGGATGATGTGCAGATTGGAAATGAGGTATTTAGAATGAAGATTCCCAAACTCAATATCGGCGGGTTAATTTCGGAAATTCCGATTATACAAGGTGCTATGGGCATTGGAGTATCCGGCCCGATGCTGGCGGCAGCTGTAGCCAACGAAGGCGGCGTAGGGGTAATTGCAGGAGTGAATATTGGATATGGAGAGCCTGATTTTGCAAGCAATACGCTGGCAGCGAATTTACGCGCGTTAAAAAGCCAGATAGAGAAAGCAAGGCAGTTAGCGCCCAAAGGGATTATCGGGATTAATCTAATGGTTGCCATGAACCATTACAGTGAAATGGTTCGCGCCGCCGTGGAAGACGGCATTGATTTAATTATTTCGGGAGCGGGTCTGCCGCTCCAACTCCCGGATTTTGTAAAGAATCTTCAAACACGCATCGTGCCCATTGTATCCTCGGGGAAGGCAGCGAAGGTTATATCACAGTACTGGGAGACACATTACGGCAGGGCGGCGGATATGGTGATTGTCGAAGGCGCTGAAGCCGGCGGCCATCTTGGTTTCTCCGCGGAGATTCTCAACGCACAGAATCGGCCTTCCGTTTTAGATATCGTCAAGGATGTCGTTGAAGCCGTTAAACCCTTTCAGGAAAGGTTTAAGAAAAAAATTCCGGTGATAGCAGCCGGCGGCATATACACCGGTGCGGATATTGCGGATTGCCTGAAATCCGGAGCAGACGGCGTACAGATGGCAACGCGTTTTACAGCGACAGACGAATGTGATGCCGATATTAAATACAAAGAAGCGTATATATCGGCTAAGAAAGAAGATATTGTGATCATTCAAAGCCCGGTTGGCATGCCGGGGAGAGCGCTCAACAATAAGTTTATCCGGAAACTGCATGAATATGGCATCGAAATAAAAGGCTGCTATCAGTGCCTGAAAGGCTGCAACCCCAAGATTGCACCCTATTGTATATCAACCGCCCTGATCAATGCGGTAACGGGCAACGTCGATAATGGATTGGTTTTTGTTGGAAGCAACGTATATAGGATCGATAAAATCTTATCCGTTAAAAGTTTGATTCAAGAATTGCTCAACGATTTGGCCTTAGCTCCAAACGAATAAACACAGTATCATTAAATCAGTTCGCAAATTGCAATGGCAAGTTGAACTCTTTGGCAAAATGGCAGGTTGATTTCCGTTTCAGGCAGGCATGGAGTACGCGCAAAGAGGAAAACCAAGGCATTACGTGTGTAAAAAAGAAAGGAAGGGAGAGAAGCGAAACAGGCAGAGGGCGGCGTATCCATCCAATCCAGTTGCGATCCGGTTCATGCATTGACTCCCACTCCGAAGTACGGAGTTTTCTGTTCGTTGGAATGCTGCGACGACAAATACCTGAACGCTGCTATTTTTCTCCCAAACCAGCGTGAACGATCATTCTGAGGCCTGTTGCCCAACCCGGAAGGGAGCGCACGCCTTGAATAGAAATCGGAGAAACCGCTATGAAGAAATTCATATCCCTTCTTCTGGCAGCATGCCTTTGCATCACATGCTTCCTACCCGCAGCCTTGGCCGAGCAGACGGCCCTGCCAGCCAGCGCCCTTAGCAGCCTTACCAACAATTGTCCAACCACGGGGATCATGCTCCCTGCAGAGTTCAACCCCTTGGTCTATACGTACCTGCTCACCGTGGCCAGTTGGGTAACCCGAGTAACCTTCATTCCCGTATGCGTAGACCCTAAGGCAACGATTGACGTTAGCGGTTCGCAGATATCCTCTGGAGAAACCTCCCAGGTTTTTGCTATGACAGACGATCCGCAGGTTGTAACGATTTCTGTTACCGCCGCCAATAAGGAAAACTCTGTCTACAGCATC